>NZ_JBQJIN010000020.1:0-93654 GCF_052078695.1 Lysobacter sp. CA196
GCGGACCCAGGCCATGATGGCGCCGCGCTCTTCGGGACTCAGGTGGGTGTAGTGGTGGCCCATGTGCAGAACCCTTCGGTGGGTGATGCACTTAAGCTTAGAGACCGCCTAACCAAAGAAAAATGCTTCTTTTTGAATCACCAGCCCGCACGAGCGGTGCATCCGCAGGGATTTTTCATACGGGACATCCCTGTCCCGATGAAAAACGGCCCGCATCCCTGCGGGCCGCCCTTCGGGTCTTCTTTAGCCTTCGCGAGTGCGAAGCTGCGCAAAGCAACAGCAACAGCAACAGCAACCGCAACCGCAACAGCAACCGCGGGATAGCTCGTCGGCGCTCTTGAGTAGGAGCGGCGCGAGCCGCGACCGCGAACCACGAACGCGACGAAACCTCCGTCCCTACGCGACCGCAATACTCACCCACGCTCCGCCATCAGCGCGCGCAGCCGCGGATCGCGAATCTCCAACACCTCGAACAGGCCCAGGGCGCGCAAGGCCGGCAGCGCCTCGGCGATATGCCGTTCGGCCTGCGCACGCGCATCGGCTTCGGCGCCGGCATCCGACCAGACCCGCGCATTGGCGAGAAACGCGCCGACCGACCCCTTGCGGACGAGGACGCCGTCGATGCGGGTGTGGTCGAGATGGTCGGGCAACAGTTCTTCGGCTCGCATGGCGCGGCTCCGTTCGGGGTGAGGCGCCCATGCTGGGTTCGGCGGCGAGGCTCTGCTACGTTGCTCCGGCCATTCGATAGCGTGTTCCGGCCAATGTCCGACCCTTTGCTCGCCGCGTTCCGCGCCGATTCCGCCGACGGACCGGTGGCGATCGCCGTGACGATGACGAGCGCCGGCGTGCGCGACACCGCCGCGCACCGGCATGCGCGCGGGCAGCTGTTCGGTGCGCATCGCGGCCTGCTGACCGTCGGCACCGCGCAGGGGCGCTGGCTGGTGCCGGCCACCGACGCGGTGTGGGTGCCGCCGCAGGCCGAGCATTCCTTGCGATCGCACGGTGCCGCTTTCTCCGGCTGGAGCGTCTACGTCGCCGAGCCCGCTTGCGCGGCGCTGCCGGCCCAGGCCTGCGCCCTGCGGGTGTCCGGTCTGTTGCGCGAGGCGGTCGCGCGCGTCGCGCAATGGCCGGGCGATGCGCCCCTGGGCCTGGCACAGGCCCGGCTCGTCCAGGTATTGCTCGACGAGATCGCACTGGGCGGGCCGGCTCCGGGCGGAGCTGCACTGGACAGGCCCGCACTGGACGGGCCCGCCGACCCGGCACAGCGGCCGATCGGCCTGCCGATGCCGACCGATCCACACGTACTGCGTGTCGCCCAGGCTCTGATCGAGGACCCGGCCGACCCGCGCGGCCTGGCCGAGTGGGCCGCGTTCGCGCATCTGTCCGAGCGCAGTCTTAGCCGGCGTTTCGCCGCGCAGACCGGTCATAGCCTGCTGCAGTGGCGGCAGCGGGCGCGCTTGATGCGGGCCCTGGAGCGCCTGGCCGCCGGCGATGCGGTCACCGCCATCGCCCTGGACCTCGGCTACGACAGCGTCAGCGCCTTCATCGCCATGTTCCGACGCAGCCTCGGCGCCACCCCGACCGCCTACCTGAAGCGGCTGGGGACCTGACCGGCCGGGCCGGGAGCGGCGCCGCGAGCGGGGCCCCGTCCCCGGGCTGTCATCGACCGGCGCCAGGATTTCATCGCCCACCCCTTGAAAGGCTCCCGGGACCGCCTCATTTAGCGTGCAGTCCCGGTTCGTCCGGGCGCTTTTGTCCCCGGCGTTGGCACTCTCCGGGGGCGACTGCTAAAATTCCCGTCCTTTCTCCACCCATTCAAGCACTTACAGAGGGTTGCCATGAATCTCAAGCCGCTTTACGACCGCGTTGTGGTCAAGCCGATCGAAGCCGACGAAATCTCGGCCGGCGGAATCATCATTCCCGACGCCGCCAAGGAAAAGTCGACCAAGGGTGAAGTCGTCGCCATCGGCGAAGGCAAGGCCCTGGACAACGGCAGCGTCCGCGCGCCGAAGCTCAAGGTCGGCGACAAGGTCATCTACGGCCAGTACTCGGGCAGCTCCTACAAGCAGGACGGCGTCGAATACAAGATCCTCAAGGAAGACGACGTCCTCGCGATCGTCGGCTAAGAGCCGCGGCTCGGGATTGGGGGTGCGCGATTCGCAAGCGCTTGCGCTGCGATCTCCGGCCCCGCCCCGACCTCCCGCTTTCGCTCTTGCTAATCCCGAATCCCTAATCCCAAATCCCGGAGTTACCCATGTCCGCCAAAGAAATTCGTTTCGGTGAGGACGCGCGCGCCAAGATGGTGCGCGGCGTCAATATTCTCGCCAATGCCGTGAAGGCCACCCTCGGTCCGAAGGGCCGCAACGTCGTGCTCGAGAAGAGCTTCGGCGCGCCGACGATCACCAAGGACGGCGTGTCCGTCGCCAAGGAGATCGAACTGGCCGACAAGTTCGAGAACATGGGCGCGCAGATGGTCAAGGAAGTCGCTTCCAAGACCTCCGACAACGCCGGCGACGGCACCACCACCGCGACCGTGCTGGCCCAGGCGCTGATCCGCGAAGGCATGAAGGCCGTTGCGGCCGGCATGAACCCGATGGACCTCAAGCGCGGCATCGACAAGGCCGTGATCGAGGCCGTGGCCGAGCTCAAGAAGCTCTCCAAGCCGTCCTCGACCAGCAAGGAAATCGCCCAGGTCGGCGCGATCTCCGCCAACTCCGACGCCGACATCGGCGACCTGATCGCCCAGGCGATGGACAAGGTCGGCAAGGAAGGCGTGATCACCGTCGAAGACGGTTCGGGCCTGGAAAACGAACTCGACGTCGTCGAGGGCATGCAGTTCGACCGCGGCTACCTGTCGCCGTACTTCATCAACAACCAGCAGTCGATGTCGGCCGAGCTCGACGACCCGTTCGTGCTGCTGTACGACAAGAAGATCTCCAACGTCCGCGACCTGCTGCCGGTGCTGGAAGGCGTCGCCAAGGCCGGTAAGCCGCTGCTGATCGTCGCCGAGGAAGTCGAAGGCGAAGCGCTGGCGACCCTGGTCGTCAACACCATCCGCGGCATCGTCAAGGTCTGCGCCGTCAAGGCCCCGGGCTTCGGCGACCGTCGCAAGGCGATGCTGGAAGACATGGCCGTGCTGACCGGCGGCACAGTGATCTCCGAGGAAGTCGGCCTGCAGCTCGAGAAGGCCACGATCAAGGATCTGGGCCGCGCGAAGAAGGTGCAGGTCTCCAAGGAGAACACCACCATCATCGACGGCGCCGGCGACGGCGATTCGATCCAGGCCCGCATCAAGCAGATCAAGGCGCAGATCGAAGAGACCTCTTCGGACTACGACCGCGAGAAGCTGCAGGAGCGCGTGGCCAAGCTGGCCGGCGGCGTGGCGGTGATCAAGGTCGGCGCATCGACCGAGATCGAGATGAAGGAAAAGAAGGCTCGCGTCGAAGACGCGCTGCACGCCACCCGCGCTGCCGTGGAAGAAGGCATCGTCCCGGGCGGCGGCGTCGCGCTGCTGCGCGCCAAGGCCGCGATCTCGGGCCTCAAGGGCATCAACGAAGACCAGAACCACGGCATCCAGATCGCCCTGCGCGCGATGGAAGCCCCGCTGCGCGAAATCGTCACCAACGCCGGCGAAGAGCCGTCGGTCATCCTGAACAAGGTCCAGGAAGGCAAAGGCGCGTTCGGTTACAACGCCGCCAACGGCGAATACGGCGACATGCTCGAGTTCGGCATCCTGGACCCGACCAAGGTCACCCGCACCGCGCTGCAGAACGCCGCGTCGATCGCCGGTCTGATGATCACGACCGAAGCGATGGTCGCCGAGCTGCCGAAGAAGGACGAGCCGGCGATGCCGGGCGGCGGTGGCATGGGCGGCATGGGCGGCATGGATTTCTGATCTGACCGTTCGCCATGAAGCAACATGAGGAACCCCGCCGAAAGGCGGGGTTCTTTTTTTGCGACATGTCTTGCGGCGCCGATCGCGCCGCGTATCACGATCGCGGTATGGATTTCTGATCCAGCCGTTCGCCGTCGCAGGCATCGAAAAACCACGTCGAAAGGCGGGGTTTCTGTCGATTCGGACCGCGGCGCGCGCGACCGCGGACTAGAGAATCGTGCCGAGGAAATCGCGATTGAGCGGCATCACGTAAGCGGCCATGTCCAGCACGGTATAGCGCGCGCTGGCGCCGGAACCGGCGAACTGATCGATCACGCTGACGCAGCGGTCGCGTTGCCGGGCAGGCAGGAAGCGCAGGATCGGCACCAGCCGGCGATGGCCGATGGTTTTCCATAGCTCCACCGCGTCCAATCCGGCCATCCATTGCAGGGCCAACTCGTCCGACAGGCCCAGCGCCGGATGCCCGCCGACGGTGCGGATGCTCTGCTCGCGCAACTGGCGGATGTGGCGATGATTGGAGCGCTGCTGGTCGGCGCTGGCGAAGCCGATGTCGCCGCTGGCCGGGCCGAAGCGGGTCGGCGCGTCCTTCGCGGCGGCGCCGAAACCGAAGCCCGACAGCAACTGCTCCTGCTCCTGCAGGTCTTCGCTGATCGCGCTGAGCGTGCGCATGCGGGTGCCGCCGAGCAAGGCCTCGCACGGGAAGAAATAGCCGAACGCGGCGAACACGCGTTCGTGCAGCGCTTCGTATTGTCCGGCCCGGCCGGGCGTCGCCAGCGCGCGTTCGACCGCTTCGACCAACTCGGGCGCGACGTCCAGATCGGTGTCCGGGTCCAGCATCAGCACGACTCTGGGCGCGATCATCTCGTCGGTCAGATGGATCGTGGTGACTTCGTTGCGTCGCAAACGCTCGAGATCGCGGCGAAAATCCGCGGCCAGGCCGAAGCCGTTGACGCCGCCGCCGGCGTTGGCGTTGTGGATGCTGCGCGTGTGCAGTTCGTGCAGCACCCGGCTGGCGGTGGCGCTGATGGTCCAGCGCGAGGTGAAGGACACTCCGCCCGAACGCGGCGGCCGCTGCGGATGCCGGTAGACCACCGGCGAACGCGGCGAGCGTGCGCCGAACAAGGCGTCGCCCGGATCGGGGCCGAAGCGCAGGCCGCGGTCGAGCCGGCGGGCGGCGAACAGCGCCTGCACCGTCGCCAGCGGCAGCGCGGTGAACTCGTCGGGCGTGCGCACGCTGAACCCGGCCAGCCGGCCCTGCAGGTTCGCGAGCAAGTCCGGCGCTTCGTCTTCGTTGCGCAGTCCCCAGTTCGCTTCGGCGGGCTGCGCCGTGGGCGCGGTGGGGCGCAGCGCCGGACGCGGCGGCGCGGGCGCCGGTGCCGGTTCGGGCTCCGGCTCGGGTTCTGGCTCAGGTTCCGGTTCCGGTTCCGGCGCGCGCGGCGCCGGACGCACGTTGAGCACGCCGTCCTCGCCGATCACTTCCTTGAGTTTGGTCTCGGCCTCGATCGACGGATCCAGGCGGGCATTGCCGAAACCGAAGCGGTCCCCCGGCGCCATCGCGTCCAGGCCCACGAGTTGTTCGCGAACCTGCCACAACGACGTGTCCGGCATGAGGCGCAGGACGAGGTCGCGATCGGGTTCGCCGGCGAATGCGATGGTGACGAGCATGCGGAGCCCTCGCTTGGGCGCTGTGGCGGGCGCGGCGCGCGGCCGCTCAATCCGGGTCGACGACGAAAAAATGCACCCGCAGCCGGCCGAAGAAATCCCGATCCGGATCGTCTTCGGCCTGCACCTGGATGCGTTCGAAGGTTTGCTCGGCGCTGCCGTCGGCCCAGATGACCCCGGCGTTGACCTGCAGCGCGCCGCCGCCGCCCGCCTCCAGCGCGGTGCCGCGCCGGGTGCCCAGCGGCCCGGCGCGCGGCGTCGGCGGGAAGCGCCGATTGCTCCGGGTATAGACCTGCGCGGTGATCGGGTCGAGAAACTGGTGCACGTCCCAGGTGATGATGTCGCAGGTCCACAGCTGTTGCAGCGCGTCCAGGCGGTGCGAATGGCCGAGCCGCGCGCGCATCAGATCGACGGTGATCAGATTCGCTTCGTGCTGGAACCGGCGCACGGTGACGCTACGATAGCCCCACGCGTCGTCGCGCTGGACCGCGTAGAGGCGATCCACCACCGGCTCGGCACCGGTGGCGATGCGGAAACCGAAGCCCAGCGGCCCACGCGATCGCGCGCGGATCTGGATCGACAGCGCCGCGCCGCGGCTCACCGCGACCAGATTCGGAAACACGCGATCGGGCGCGAGCTGCGGCAGGCGTGCGTCGGTGAACATATGCGCCTGCGCGCCACGATTGCGATGGCGGGCATCGGCATCCTCGTCGTTGAGGCCGAAGCGGACCAGCAGATCTTCGCTGTCGCGCAGCCAATCGGTGGATTGACCTTCCAGCGCGTGGGACGCGGCCATGTCGGATGCCTCAGATACGGTTGATCGAGAAGCTCAAGGTGGTGCCGCGCACGCTGAAGGTGGCGGTGTGGCCATTGGGCGCATAGGCCACCGATGGGCCGTCGCGGCGCGTCCCTCCGATCGCGCGCGCGCGGATGCGCACGCGCTCGCCCACGCGCAGCGCGTCGCCGTGGAAGCGCATCGCGGACAAATCGACGCTGCGGGTCTGCCCGGCCGCGAATGCGCCGCCGGCCGGGGCCTGGCTGATCGCCCGGTCGCCGTCCAGGCGCTGGACGATGAAACGCAGCACGAACGCGGCGTTGTTGGCGCAGGCGATGTGCTGGACGTGAAGTTCGGGCTGGCCCGACTCTGCGGGATTTCCGGATGGATGCATGACGGGCGCCTCGTGCGCGCAAGACAGAAAGCGGAGGAGTCGATACGGGAAACGCCCTGGCGGGCTGGGCGTGAAGGCGCGCCGGTGTTTACGCCGGGGCGGGCGCGCTCGACAATGCCAACGGTTTTTGCCCGGTGGAGAGGACATGCGTGGTTTGGTCGGATTGTTGGCGGGACTGGCGCTGCTCGGCGGCAGCGGCTGCGCCGTGGTCAAGGTCAAGGAACGCGCGTTCGGCGATGTAGCGGTCGAACGCAACGTCGACGCCCTCAGCGGCGGACGCCTGAGCACCGCGGCGGCGACCGCGCTGGGCTCGGCCGGCCTCGACCCCGAGCAATGCGCGCGCGAGCCCGAGCCCTGCATCGCGCAACTGCGGCCGCTGGCGCCGGTCGAAGACTGGCTGGCGACCGCGGCGGAGTTGCAACTGCTGCGCATGAACGCCGCGCCCGCGACGGTGGCGAAGGCCGCCGAGAGTGCCGGGATGGCGAAGCGCGCCCAGCGGTCGAAGAATGCAGAGCCGTCGCAGAGTGCAGAGCCGTCGCAGAGTCCGGCCGTGGCGCCCGATGTCGACAGCGACCTGCGCACGCGCGCGGCGATCGAGACCGCGCGTTATGCCTATGCCTATCTGTTCCTGAGCCCGCGCACGCCCGAGCAGCGCGTGTTCGAGGCGCGCCAGGAGCGCGTGCTGCGTTTCTACAACCGCGCCATCGACGTCGTCGCCCAGGCCGCATTCGAGGCCAGCCGGGGCCAGATCGGCAGCACGCCGCTGCAGGTCGGCGGGCTCGAACTGAGCATCGCCCTGCACGGTTACGAAGCCACCGAACTGACCCAGCAGCCGGAAGCCTTGCTCGCCTCGGACACTCTGGGCTTCGACAATCTGCGCGCGGTGTATCGCCGCGACGGTTTCGGCACCGCCCTGGTCGCGGTGTTCCCGCGTCGTTCGCGCAGCGACCCCGATGCCGCCGACACGCCGTACCGCGACACCCGCTATCTGCCGGTCACCGCGACCCTGCGCTTCGACGGCGACGGCGGGCTCGACGCGGTGCTCGCCAGCCGCACCGCGCGCATGGATGTCTACAACCCCTACCGCATCGACAGCGAGACCATCGCCGGGCGCAAGGTGCCGCTGGCGGCGAATTACTCGGCCGCCTACGGCATCTGGCTGGCGCGTTCGGAACTGGCGCGACTGAGCCTGTCGAGCCTGTTGCGGCCGAAGCAGGCGCGTGCGTTCAAGCCGCGCATCTACCTCAACCAGCCCTACGACCCGGACAAGCGCGTGATCGTGCTGGTGCACGGCCTGGCCAGCAGCCCGGAGGCCTGGGTCAACCTCGCCAACGAACTGCTCGGCGACGAAACCCTGCGCAAGCATTACCAGCTGTGGCAGGTGTTCTATCCGACCAACCTCAGCATTCTCTCGAACCGCGCCGCGATCGATTCGGCCCTGACCCAGACCTTCGCCCACTACGATCCCGAGGGCGACGACGTCGCCGGCCGCGATGCGGTGCTGGTGGGGCACAGCATGGGCGGGGTGATCTCGCGCCTGCTGGTCAGCGACAGCGGCGACCGCGCCCTCGACACGACCCTGCAAGCCTTCGACCCGGCCGCGGCGCAGCGCCTGCGCAACGAGCCGATGGTGCGCGAGTTGACCGTGTTCAAGGCGATGCCGCAGTTCGAACGCGCGGTGTTCCTGGCCTCGCCGCATCGCGGCGCGGTGGTCACCGACGGTTGGCCCTTGCGGATGGTGCGCAAGCTGATCCGGCTGCCGTTCGATGTGCTGCGCGAAACCGCCGAGCTCGCCCAGCGCAATGAAGTCGGCCAGGACGAATTGCAGAAGATCGGCTTCCGCAAGGGCCGCCCGCCGACCGGCCCGGACGACCTCAGCCCGAATTCGTTGTTCATGCGCAGCACCGAAAATCTGCCGATCGAAGCCGGCTTGCCGTACCACACCATCGTCGGTCAGCGCGATCCCAAGCTGCCGTTGCTGCAGTCGAGCGACGGCGCGGTGCCGTATCGCAGCGCGCATCTCGATGGCGCCTTGTCGGAGAAGGTGATCCCTTCCGGCCACAGCGTGCAGGAGACCCCGCAGGCGATCCTCGAGCTGCGCCGCATCCTGCGCATCGACATGGCCGAGTATGCGAAGCGGGTGCAGCGTTGAGGGCTGGTTGGGGCGTCGTGGCGTAACGACACACGCGATCGTTCTCGGCTCGCGATATTCCCGGGTAGGAGCGGCGCAAGCCGCGACCAACCGAAGCGATCAATACCACCTCACACCCCGAAGCCCGGGACCCGCATGCGCGAAAATCACGCCTGCGTCGCTGCCGCAATGGCGCGATCGCGGCTTACGCCGCCCCTACAGAAGGCGGTTCGTGGTTCCGTGAGAGTTCGCGCTGCTTCTGGGTAGGAGCGGCGTAAGCCGCGACACGCGTCGTTGCCGGAGTTGCGTGGTCGCAGCTCGCGCAGCTCTTTCAACAGCGCGTGAGGCTCTTGGGTAGGAGCGGCGCAAGCCGCGACCAACCGAAGCGATCAATACCACCCGACAACCCGAAGCCCGGAACCCCTCACGCGAAACCTGGCCTGCGTCGTTATCGCAAATACGCGGTCGCGGCTTGCGCCGCTCCTACCAAGGTATGGAGACATCGCGGCACGAAGCGATCCGCCTCGCGCCGCGATCCCGTCATCGCCTTAATGGTGGGCGTTGCCAATGCCGCCACCCTTGCCGTCGGGCACCAGCATGCGCACGTTCTGCATCATGCCCTGGTCCTCGTGGTCGAGGATGTGGCAATGCAGGACGTACTCGCCGATGTAGCGCTCGTAGCGGGTACGCACGAACAATTTGTAGTTCGGCTTGACGAACAAGGTGTCCTTCCAGGTGCCCTGCATATTGGCGTATTGCGGGTCGCCGGGTTCGCCGGTGACGCTGACCTCGACGCCCTGCGGATTGAGGATGCTGACCACCTGGAACGGATTGACGTGGATGTGGAAGGGGTGGCCGCCGAGCTTCGAGGTGAGCGTCCATTCCTCGACGCCGCCGAGTACCAGATCGCGTGCGCTGAGCGGGTCGTAGGACTTGCCGTTGACCTTGTATTCCAGCGGAACCGCCTTGGTGTCGATGTCGAACACCAGTTCCTGCTTGCCGGTGATCTCGCCGGTGGCGATGTCCTTGTGCGGTACGAACGCATTCAAGCGCAGGCGGTCGCTGAGGTCGGCGACGACCTTGGCGCGGATGTCCGCCGGCATCAGGTACTTCGCCGAGGTGATCAGGTTCTGGGTCAGGTAGGCGCGGATGTCGGTGACCGGGGGGCCGCTGCCGGCGGCCACGCTGGCCAGGCCGAGCAATTGCCGGTCTTCAGCGGCATTGGTGATGCTGCCGCCGGGCGGTGCGGCACCGTCGATCACGCAGTACCGGCCGCCCTGCGGGAACACCACCAGGGCATCGCTGCGGTAGCCGGGCTGCAGGATGTTTTCGCCTTTCTCGATCGCCTGGGCATGGCTCAGGCCGTCGGCGGCGACTTCGAACTGCGGCAGCAACGGGCCGGTGCAGTTCTGGGTCACCCAGCCGTCGAGCGCCGTTCCGGACAGGCCCTCGATGCTGGCGGCGCCCGCGCGTACCGCGCGCAGTTGCAGGTTGATGGTGTTGCGCACGCCGGCGTGCAGCAGGCGCCAGCGTTCGGCGCGGCCTGCGGTCAGGCCGAAGAAGGTCGGCAGCACTTCGCCGTTGATGCTGGTGTAGCGGCCGGAGACGTTCCACAGGTTCTTGCCGTCGGCGGTGAAACCGAACTGGTCGTAGGCCTCGAGGCTGCCGACGTCGCCGGGATCGCAGACCCAGGCGCCGGTGGCGTCGTCGGTCTTGATCTTGCCGAGCGGATCGGTGGGCGTCGGCGCGCCGCGGCAGGCATAGGCGACCTGCTGGAACAGCAGCACGCGGTCGGGGTAGGACGTGCCGCCCGGGTCGCGCAGCAAAGTGTCCAGGTCGCCGTTGCGGTCGGCCGAAGGCAGACGGTTGCCGCGTACCAGCAGCGCGCCGGCCATGCCGCTGGAGACTTGCAGCGCAGTCGAGCCGTGCAGGTGCGGGTGATACCAGAAGGTGCCGGCCGGATGATCGGCGGGCAGGTTGTATTCGTACTCGAACTTCACCCCGGGACGCAGGGTCAGCAGCACGTTGTCGCTGTTGCCGGTCGGGCTGACCCACAGGCCGTGCGAGTGCAGGTTGGTCGAATTGAAACAGTGCGGCACGTTGATGCCCGAGGAGCCGCATTGCTCCGGCGGCAGGGCGTTGTCGAGGCGCACGCGCACGGTTTCGCCGGGCGAAGTGACGATGGTCGGCGCCACGAACGGCACCTTGGGATTGGTGCCGGGGCTCTGATACGAACGCAGTTTGACCTTGTCGAAGCGGTTGTGCTGAGGGTTCCAGATATCCGACACGGTGTAGGTAATGCGCAGGTCGAGGATCGCTTCGTGGGTGTCCAGCGGCTGCGGGCCGCTCTTGGTCAGAAGCAGGGAAGGCGTCTTGGCGTCGCCCGAGCGCAGCATGCGCGCCATCACTGGTTGGTCGAGCTCGCGCGGCGCGTTGTCTTGCGCGGCGAGGGTCAGGGGTGCAGCGGCGAGCAGGCAGGCGAGGGCGAGCGGTTGCGCTCGCAGCGGCCAGCGCTGCGCATTCACAGCCGAGGTCTGGGAATTGCGATCCATGCTTGGGTTCCTGGTGGCACTTCGGTGAAGTGCCGGATCGGCACTGGAAGGTGTCTCGGTGGGCCGCCGGCGCCTTGCGCGCCGGCGGTCTGAATCGCCGCGGTGTCGTTGCTGCCGTTTACAGTGCGGGGGTCGCTCGCGATGCGGTCGGTTGCTGTCCTTGCGCGGCCTGCTGGGCCGGCGCCTGGGCCCGGTTCAGGGCTTCGAGCTGGCGGAAGGATTCTTCCGCCGGCGCGGTACGGTCGGTCGCCACGCTGACGCGGGTATGGGTGGGGCTGGCGAGGTCGCCCTGGACCAGGAACGCGGTCTTGCCGACTTCCTTGGTGGCGGGGTCGACGCTCAGCACGACGTGATCCGGGGTGAGCTGGTTGCGCTTGCTCTCCAGGGTCAGGCCGGCGGCGATGCGGTCGGCGTCGCGTTCGGACACATGGCCGCCGTGTTTGTTGAACTCGCCGTTGACCTTGTCGAGGATGCCGCGGAACAGCGCGTGGTCGGGGTGCTCGGCATGGCGCGGGTCGCCTTTGCCGTGCGCATGCGGGTCGCCGCGCAACTCGTTGAGCAGGTCGAGCGGCGAGGCGTTGATGTTGACGTGGGTGTGGGTCGACTTGGTGTGGTCGAAATGCCCGGCCCTGGGCGGCGTGGCGCTGGTGTCGAAGTAGGGCTGACGGTTGGCGGAATTGGCGCCGAGGTCGATGCCGTTCTGCTCCATGATGTTTTCGTTGAGCTTGAGCTGGGTCAGGTTGACGTGCAGTTCGGGCTTGCCGCCGGCCGCGGTCTTGCCGTGGGCGTGTTCGAGCTGGCTGACGTAGCTGATGTAGCCGGCGCCGTAGTAGTTGGCGTAGTCCGAATTGCCGTTGTGGCCCAGGCGCGCCTGCGCCGGCGGCATGTCGAAGTAGTACTTGCCCATCGCCTTGACGTTGTCGGCGCTCATCGCCATCGACAGGTTCGCGTCGACGGTCAGGTCGGCCTTCAGCGCATAGGTGAAGTTGGGCGCGGTGCCGCCGCGGGTCATGAAATCGCCGGCGCGGCCGGGCGAGGCGTTGTAGACGTCGGCCAGGGTCGCGGTCGGCTTGGCCTCGCGCACGCTGCCGACCAATGCGTTCCAGCCGGCGATGTGCGCCTTGGCTTCGTTGTCGCGGTCGGCCTGGATGACCTTGCCGATGGTCGCGGTGTAGTCGTGCTTGTCGCCGACGGTCTTGGCCAGCGCGGTGGCTTCGGTGGCGAAGGTCTTCAGTGCGGTATCGCGGTCGTTGCGATAGAAGCCGTGCTGCACTTCATGGCCGAGCACGAAGGTCATGTTGCCGGCGTCGTAGCTGCCCGCCGGCGGCTTGGTCAGGCCGTTGATCGGCAACAGCATCGCTTGCTCTGTGCCGTTGTAGGCGCCGCCGGCATGCGCGTCGGTCAGCGGCTTGAACGATTTCAAATGCCCCTTGGCGATGGCGTCGTCGACCTGCGCCGCCAGGGTGGGCGAGTTGGCGATGGTGGTCTTGAGGTTCGCGGCGACCTCGGCGGTGACGCCGGGTTGCTTGGCGAATTCGTCGAGCAGCTTCTGCAGCTCGGTACTGGTCGGAGTCGGCATGACGGCTTCCCTGCCTTATTCGATGGTGATGGTCTTGACGCAGCGATGGCCGATCTTCTCCGGCGAATCGTTCGACTCGCCCTCGATGAAGACCTGCAGCGCCAGCGTCGGACGCTGGAAATTCCAGTGGTCGACGCGGCCGTGTTCGCCGTACGAGGCGCTGTCCTTGAAGCCCATGCCCTTGAGTTCCCTGGCATAGGCGTCGAAGTCGAGGCCGCAGACCGGGGTCATCGGCGCGCGCTCGTTGCCGGTGCGGGCGAAGTCGAAGATCAGCTTGTTCGTTTGTGAGCCGGCCGGGCGGGTGACGTAAAGGTTGTACGACCAGTCCGGGTGGATCTGGGCGCCGGCGCCGAACGAGCCGTCGCCGCTGTCGGCCTGCCGCATGGCCAGGCCGGTGTGTTTCTCCAGATGCTCGGCGGTCAGGTCGGCACTGGACGCCAGGCTGCCGATCAGCTTGAGCATGCGGCGGCTGACCTCGTCGCCGCTGAGTGGGGTGGTGCCGGTGGCGGTCATGGGGTCCTCCTGGGTTGCGTCGGTACTTGAACGGGGCGATGAGGCATGGCTGCAGGCCGACAAGGCGAGGCACGCGGCCCAGGCCGTCAGCAAGTTGCGGGGGGATGCTGGATTGCGGGGCATAGCGCCTCCTCCGTGGACGCGGGTGGCTTCCATATAGATACGGGGAGCACGCCAAATCAACGGCAGGAGCGTGGCCGACAGGACAAAGCGGTTGACGAGGGTGGTCGGCGGCTGGCTGTTCATGCCGCCGGGCGGCGATCGTTTGGCGCAAGCGAGTGCAGAGCTTCCCTATTCAGGTTTCTTCGGCAAACAGAGCGCCACGCGCGTACGGTCACAGCGGTGAATCCGATGTCATCGGTAACATCCGCGTCACGACAGGCTTTGCCGATGCGTATCGGGAATCGTTCTCAGTGTTTCAAATGAACTGGCGAGTTCTGTTTTGCAGTGCAGCGTGCAAAGGGGATAACGCTTCCTTCACGATCGCCCCGCATCCCGACGTGGGGGAGGGAGCAAGCCCGCAACCGGTTCTACCGGAAGCGGGCTTTTTTATGCCCGAAGGTTTTGCAGCGGGTTCGGCAGCGCCGCGACTCCTGGATCGGCCACTCGGGCCCGTGCGAACAGCGTCGGCGGGAGCATCGGTGACTGCAGCCGCACGGCGCGGCACAGGATGAGCATCGGCATCGGTGGCGCCATTCGATCTATGCACCGCCCACGCGAGCAACCAGAGCGGCATCGCTCGCCGCTCGTTTCGTTCCTCGTTCCTCGTTCCTCACTCCTCGCTCCTCGATTCCGACCACGCGCGACGGCATGCCATCATCGCCGCATGTCTGCGTCTTTCTCTTCGGCTCTTCCCCACGACGGCCCGGCACTCGAACATGCGCTCGCCGAGCGTGCGTTGACGCGCTTGCGCGCGGCTTCGCCGGAAGCGCGCGCCGCGCTCGACGATGCCGGCCTGGCCGCGCGCGTGTCGCGTGTCGCCTTGGTCAGCGACTTCGCCATCGATACCTTGGTGCGGCAACCGGCGCTGCTGCTCGCGCTCGGCGCCGACGACGGCGCCGCCGAACCGCCGCCGCCTTCGCTCGAGGCCGAGTTCCGCGCCGATTGGGGCGCGCGTCTGCGTCGTTACCGCGCGGCCGGTTCGACCCGGTTGATCTGGCGCGACTCGCTCGGCCTGGACCGGGTCGAGGACACCCTGGAGGGCAGCACGCGCCTGGCCGAGATCTGCCTGCAGATCGCATTGAGCGCGCTCGAAGACGAGTTCGAACGCCGCCACGGCGCGGTGCGCACGCGCGAGGGCGAACGCGTGCGCCTGGTCGTGTTCGGGCTCGGCAAGCTCGGCGGCGGCGAACTCAATTTCAGCTCCGACGTCGATCTGGTCTATGCCTACGAGCACGACGGCAGCACCGAGTTCGACGGCCGCGACGCCGCGCGCGCGCTCGACGCGGAGGCCTACTTCGCCAAACTCGGCCAGCAGTTGGCGCGCTTGCTCGACGAGATCACCGCCGACGGCTTCTGCCATCGCGTCGACCTGCGCCTGCGCCCTTACGGCAACGCCGGCCGGGTGGCCTGGTCGTTCGCGGCGATGGAGCAGTATTTCCAGCGCGAAGGCCGCGATTGGGAGCGTTACGCCTGGCAGAAGGCGCGCCCGGTGGCCGGCGACACCGAGGCCGGCGAGCGCTTCCTGGAGGCGTTGCGGCCGTTCGTGTATCGGCGCTACCTCGACTTTGGCGCGCTCGACGGTTTGCGCGCGATGAAGGCGGCGATCAGTGCCGAGGTCGCGCGCAAGGAACTCGCCGACGACATCAAACGCGGCCCTGGCGGCATCCGCGAGATCGAATTCCTGGTCCAGGCCTTGCAGCTGATCCGCGGTGGCCGCGAGGCCGAACTGCGCGGGCGGCGTTTGTTGCCGGCGCTGCGCGAGTTGATCGCCCTGCGCCAGATCGCCGAAGAAACCGGCGAGTCGCTGGCCGAGGCCTATCGCTTTCTGCGCCGCCTGGAGAACCGCCTGCAGATGCTGCGCGACGCCCAGACCCACGCCTTGCCGGCGGCCGACGCCGACCGCCTGCGCATCGCGGTCGGCCTGGGCCATGCCGACTGGGACGATTTGCTGAGCGATCTGGAACGACGCCGCGAACGCGTCACCGGCGAGTTCGAGGCCTTACTCGCGCCGCGCCGCCGCCGCGCCGCGCCGGACGCCCTGACCGCGTACTGGCGCGCACTGCCCGAGTCGGGCGACGCCGAGACCCTGGCTGAGGCCGGTTTCGATGCGGCCTCGGAAGCCGATGGGGCGTTGCGCGATTTCGCCCGCAGCCCCGGCGTGCGCGGCCTGTCGGATGCGGCGCGTACGCGGCTGGACCGGGTGTTGCCGGCGCTGTTGCAGGGCGCGGCGACTTCGTCGCAACCGATGCTCGCGCTCAAGCGTTTGCTTGCGCTGTTGCACAACGTCCTGCGTCGCAGCGCCTACCTGGCCTTGCTCGACGAGCAGCCGGCAGCGTTGTCGCGGCTGGTCGAGGCGGTCTCGCGCAGCGCCTTGTTGGCCGAGCGCCTGGCTTCGCATCCCTTGTTGCTCGATGAATTGCTCGACGCGCGCGTGGTCGGCCCCTTGCCGGGGCGCGAGGAACTGCAGGAGGCCAGCGCCGAGGTCGACGGCGGCGACGATGCCGAGGCGACCTTGCAGGCGCTCAACGAGGTGCGGCAGTCGCTGAGCTTCCGCATCGCCATGGCCTTGCGCGACGGCCGCCAGTCGGCCGAGCAGAGCGCGCGCCAGCTCGCCTGGCTCGCCGACGGCGTGGTCATGCGCATTCTCGCCCTGGCCGAGCAAGAGGTGGCCAGCGCGCATGGCCGCGTGCCCGATGCGCGCTTCGCCGTGCTCGGCTACGGCAGCCTCGGCGGCGAGGAGCTCGGCTTCGGTTCCGATCTCGACCTGGTGTTTCTCTACGACGCGCCGGCGATCGAAGGCGGTGCGCAGTCCGACGGCGCGCGTCCGCTCGACGCCGGGCGCTGGTTCGCGCGGCTGGCGCAGAAGATCGTCGCCCTGCTCGGCGCGGTCACCGCGGCCGGGCGTTTGTTCGACGTCGACGTGCGGCTGCGCCCGGACGGCGCCAAGGGCCTGCTGGTGTCGTCCCTGGCGAGCTTCAGCGAGTACCAGTACGAACGCGCCTGGACCTGGGAGCACCAGGCCCTGGTGCGTGCGCGCTTCGTCGCTGGCGACGCCGGCCTGCACGAGCGCTTCGAGGCGGTGCGCGAGCGCACCCTGGCGCGCGAGCGCGACGGCGCCAAGTTGCGCGACGACGTCGCCAAGATGCGAGTGAAGATGCGCGCCGAACTCGACCGCAGCGACGCCGCCTATTTCGACCTCAAGCAGGGCGAGGGCGGCCTGGTCGATCTGGAGTTCCTGTTGCAGTACCTGGTGCTGCGCGATTCGGTGCGCGAGCGCGCGCTGTTGCCGCCGCGCGACTCGGCCGGCCTGATCGAGGCGGCGCGGCGTTGCGGCGCCATCGACGACACCCAGGCCGCTTCGCTGCGCGTCGCCCATACGACCTTGCTGGCGGCGGGGCTGGAATGCACGCTCGACCGCCGCCCGCGCCGGGTGGTCGAGACCGAGGCGATCGCCGCCTCGCGCACGGCGATTTCGGCGGCGCTGCAGGCGCAGGGCCTGCGTGAAGCGTCATGAGCGGCGCAGCATGAGCAGGGCGCGACCATGATCGACGACACCGCGCGCGGGATGATCTCGGTGTGGATGGGCACGACCACCCAATCGCAGCAGATGTTCGAGCGCTATCTCGACGGCATGGAAGCGAGCGGTTCGGGCTGCCCGGCGCACCGCGACCTCGGCTGCGATTTCCTCGACGAGGATTTCTTCATCGCCTATGCGACCGCCGGGCATCGGCTGGTGCCGGTGGAGACCTTGGTGTTGGAAGTCGGCACGCATACGCCGCAGGCCGAGCGCGCGATCCTCGCGCGTTGCCATGAGCTCGGCGTGGTCGAAGGCAATGCGTTGTACTTCTACGACCACGCCGTCTTCCACGAGGCGCAGCCCGGCCGGCGCTATAACGAGCTGCATTTCATCGGCAACTTCGCCAACCCGCGTCAGCGCGCCTGACCAACGTCCGATTCGGTCCGAATACTCAGTCCGGCAGGCCCAGTCGTTGCCGGACTTCCTGCGCGACCCGCGCGGTCTCGCGCAGCGGCGTCACCGGGTAGGCCGACAAGCGTTGATCGAAGGGACGCACGCGACCGAGGCTGAGCAGGCTGTCGACGAAACGGCCGGGCCGGCCGTCGACGCGTTCGATGCCGAAGGCGAACACCGGCACCCGCGTGGCCGCGGCTTCCGACAGCATGTTGACCGAGTCGGCGGTGCAGACGATGCGGTCGGCCCAGCCGAGCAGGCCGGGGTAGGGGTTGGCGCCCTCGCCGGGCTCGTACCAAGAGACCCGCGGCAGACGCGCCAGACGTTGGCGCAGGCGCGCGCGGATCTCGACCGGGGTGCGCCGCGAAGTGGTCGCCAACAGGCTGCCGGACTCGCGTTCGAGCAAGGTCTGCAATTGCGTCGCCAGCACGTCGAACGCGGCCTGGTCGAACTTCGCATGCGCACTTGGGCCGCCGAGCAACAGGGCCGTGCGCGGCCCGGGCAGGGCGCCGAACGCGGGAAAGGCGCTGCGCGCGCCTGCCAGCCACAGGTCGTCGACCGGGTTGAGGCTGCCGAGCAGGGTGACGACGTTGTTGCCGTGCAGGCCGTCGTGCTCGGGAGCGATGATCAGGTCCCAATGCTTCGGCGCGATGCGCGGGTCGAGGATCTGCACCGCCGCGCAGCCGTCGCCGCGCAGCAGGCGGGTGGCGAGCGCAGCCTGGCGGCCGCAGCCGATCACCAGCGGCGGGCGGCTGCCGCGAGCGCGGACGAACTCCGGGCCGAAGGCCTGGCCGGCGCCGGGCAGGCGCCGCGGCGAGGCCCAGCGCCAGGGCGCGCGCGGGCTCAGCGTCCAGTCGATCGCCGGCCGGCCCAGGGCTTGGGTCAGGGCGTTGGCTTGGCGCTGATTGCCGGCATGGCCGTCGGTCAGGATCCAGGTTGCAGCCGTGGAGTTAGTTTTGGCAGAAAGGTTGTTTCGTTGCACAGATGCGCTTAATCCGTTCCGGGATTGTCGGTTCTAAGGTCAGATTGAGACTCTACACTTCGTCTCCCGATCAATGCCCAGCGCGGCAGCCTCATGGAGAAGACGATGTCCAGGCCCCTGAACGACGAAGCCCTCGATCAACTGTTCCGCACCGCCCGCACGCACAACGAGCTCGGCGGCGAGGTCAGCGACGAGACGCTGCGCCAGCTGTACGACCTGGTCAAATGGGCGCCGACCAGCGCCAACGGCTCGCCGGCGCGCTTCGTGTTCGTGAAATCGGCGCAAGCCAAGGAAAAGCTGCGCCCGGCGCTGTCCGAGGGCAACCTGGCCAAGACCATGGCCTCCCCGGTCACGGTGATCGTCGCCCACGACCTGGAATTCCACGACAAGCTGCCCTACCTGTTCCCGCACGCCGATGCCCGCAGCTGGTTCGCCGGCAACGAGGAGCACATCCGCACCACCGCTTTCCGCAACGGCAGCCTGCAGGGCGCCTACCTGATCCTGGCGGCGCGCTCGCTCGGCCTGGACACCGGCGCGATGTCGGGCTTCGACAACGGCAAGGTCGACGAGGCCTTCTTCGCCGGCACGAAGATCAAATCCAACTTCCTGATCAACCTCGGCGTCGGTGCGCCGGCGGCGCTGTTCCCGCGCTCGCCGCGCCTGCCGTTCGACGAGGCCGCGCGCATCGATTGAGGCGCGCGCGCCGCCACGCTTCCGGCGTGGGCCGAACCCGGTCCACGCCTGCTCGCGCGATAGTGCCGTGATGTCTTTACCCCCGACCCATACGCTCCATCCCTTACGATTTTCCCCTTTCGAGGAGCTCACCATGAAGCGCATCCTGCTTGCCGCTGCCCTGGGCCTGGCCTTCGCCGGCACCGCCAGCGCCGCCGCCCTGACCTACAAGATCGACCCCAACCACACCGACGTGGTGGTCGGCTGGAGCCATTTCGGCTTCTCCAACCCGGTCGCGCATTTCGGCAAGGTCGACGGCACCATCACCTACGATCCGGCCAAGCCGGCGGCGTCCTCGGTGCAGGTGACCATCCCGCTGGACGGCCTGGATTCGCACGTGCCGGATTTCGACGAGCACCTCAAGAGCGCCGATTTCTTCGACGCCGAGAAATTCCCGACCATCACCTTCAAGAGCACCAAGGTCGAAGCGGCCGGCGACAAGAAGCTCAAGGTCAGCGGCGATTTGACCGTGCACGGCGTGACCAAGCCGGCCGTGCTCGACGTCACCATCAACAAGGTCGGCGAGCAGCCGATGGCCAAGCGCGCCGCGGCCGGCTTCGACGCCAGCACCACGCTCAAGCGCAGCGATTTCGGCCTCGGCAAGTACGCGCCGAACGTCAGCGACGAAGTCAGCATCCGCATCACCACCGAAGCGTTGGTACCCAAGCCCGAAGCCAAGAAGTAAGCGCGACCGCATGATCATCGAACGCCCATCCAGCGCCCGCGGCCAGGTCCAGGCGGGTTGGCTCGACAGCCGCCACACGTTTTCGTTCGGCAGCTATTACGACCCGGCCTGGATGGGCTTCGGTGCCTTGCGCGTGATCAACGAAGACCGCGTCGCCGCCGGCGCGGGCTTCGCGCCGCATCGCCACGCCAACATGGAAATCCTCAGCTACGTGCTGAGCGGTAGCCTGTCGCATAAAGGCAGCGCCGACGACGGCGGGGTCATCCGCGTCGGCGAACTGCAGTGGATGAGCGCCGGACACGGTGTCGAACACAGCGAATACAACGCCTCCGACAGCGAGCCGGTGCATTTCCTGCAAATATGGGTCCAGCCGGACCGGCTCAACGCCCAACCCGCTTACGCCCAGCTCGAAGCGGCCGAAGCGCGCGACGGCGAATTCGTCCTGCTGGCCTCGCGCGACGGTGTCGACGGCGGTTTGCCGGTGCGCCAGGACCTGCGCCTGTATGCGCTGGCGCTGACGCCCGGCTCCAGCGCGCGCCGTGTGCTCGATGCGGGGCGGCTGTATTGGCTGCAGGTCGCGCGGGGGCGAGTCGAAGTGGGCGAGCGCAGGCTCGAAGCCGGCGACGCGCTGGGCTTCCGCGAAGAATCCGCCGAGCTGGTGTTGACCGGGTTGGGCGATACGACGGCCGACCTGCTGTTTTTCGATTTGCCGCCGGTGGGTTAAGAGCAAGAGCAAATCCCCCCTGGCCCCCCTTTTCCAAGGGGGGAACCCATCTTGGAGTGCTTCCTGGGCTTGGCGTTCCTCACCTCGATCGGTCGTCGGGCGATCAAGCGGCAATTGCTGCAGCGCTTAGCCGAAGCTTTCCCCCCTTTGGAAAAGGGGGGCTGGGGGGGGGGCTCTTAGGCACCCAGCCGGCCGCCGCGCCCCGCACACGGCCCAACCCCGCAACGCTGCTAAACTGCCACCCCCGCGTCGCCATCCGTCGTCCCTCATGACCGCAGCCAACGCCCATCCCACCCAGGCCAACGCCGAGCAGCGCTATACCGTCACGCGCGCCGACCTGCCGTTGAGCTGCCCGCTGCCGTCGATGGCGCTGTGGAACTCGCACCCGCGCGTGTATCTGCCGATCGAGGCCGAGCGCGAATGCCAGTGCCCGTACTGCGGCGCGCTTTTCACCCTGGTCGACGACTGATCGTCGCCGCGTGACACCGCCCATGCCGACCACGCGCCGGCTGACGGTGATGCAATTGCTGCCGAAGCTGGAATCCGGCGGCGTCGAACGTTCGACCCTCGAAATCGCCGAGGCGCTGGTGCGCGCCGGCCACCGCGCCGTAGTGGTCTCGGCCGGCGGCCGCCTGGTGCCGCAACTGGTGGCATCGGGCGCCGAACACATCGAACTGGCGATCGGGCGCAAATCGCCGTCGACCCTGCGCCATGCCTTCACCCTGCGTCGGCTGTGGGCCGAGCACTCGGTCGACATCGTCCACGCGCGTTCGCGCCTGCCGGCCTGGATCGGCCTGCTGGCCTGGCGCGGCATGGACGAAACCACGCGGCCGCGCTTCGTCACCACTGTGCACGGGCTCAACTCGCCGTCGCGCTACAGCGCGGTGATGACCCGCGGCGAGCGCAGCATTTGCGTGTCGCGCACGGTCCGCGACTATGTGCTCGAACACTATCCCGACACCGACCCGGCCAGGCTGCGGGTGATTCCGCGCGGCATCGACCCGGCGGCGTTTCCGCACGCGTCCTGGCCCGACCCGCAGGCGCGCGCCTGGGCCGCGGCGCAGCATCCCGCGCTCGCCGGCGACGGCCCCTTGCTGTTGCTGCCGGGCCGCGGCACCCGCCTGAAAGGGCATGCCGATGCGCTGGCTCTGCTCGCGGCGATCCGCGCCGACGGCCGCGACGCGCGGTTGTGGCTGCCGGGCGCGCGCGAGGCCGGGCGCGAGGCCTACATCCTCGAACTCGAACAGGCCGCGCAGCAGCTCGGCATCGCCGATGCGATCGCCTTCACCGCGCCGACCGACGCAATCGCCCGCGCCTATGCCGCCAGCGACCTGGTCCTGCAGCTCTCGCGCAAGCCCGAAGCCTTCGGCCGCACCGTGGTCGAGGCGCTGTCCTGCGGGCGGCCGGTGGTCGGCTGGAACCACGGTGGCGTCGGCGAACTGCTGAGCCAGCTGCAGCCGCGCGGCGCGGTCGCGCCGTTCGACCTGCAGGCCTTGCGTGCGGCGGCTTGCGAATTGCTAACGCAAGCGCCCGCGCCTGTGGATACGATGGCGTTTTCCCTGCGGGCGATGCAGGAGGCCACGCTTGCCGTCTATGCCGAACTCGTCGATGCCGCACACCGCGCCTGAGCCGGCGACGGCGACGGCCGGGCCGCCGCCCGGCGAGACCCCCAACGCGATCGTCGGTTGGCGCTGGGCGCCGGCCTGGATCCTGGCCTATGTCGCGCTGCTGTTCGCGCCGGGGTATGCCGAAACCGTCCTCACCCTCGGTGCGCTGACCGCCCTGGTGCGGCTGGTGCTGGTGCGCTTCAACACCGGCGCGCGCCTGCTCAGCGATCCGGCCTGGGTGCTGACCAGCGCCCTGTTCGCGGCGTACTGGTTGCCGGAACTGATCTCGGCGATCGACGCGGTCGACCCGGGCCGCGCCTTGCGCGAAGCCGCGGTCGATCTGCGCTATCTGCCGTTCCTGTGGCTGGTCGCGGCCGCGGTCGCGACCCGGCAGGGGCAACGCACCACCTTCGGCGGCCTGGGCATCATCATCGGCCTGTGGACCGTCGACGCCTTGCTGCAAGGTCTCACCGGCACCAGCCCGCTGTTCTTCGGCATCGACTCGCTGAAGCAGGCGATCAGCGGCCACGGCATGTGTTCGGACGCCGAGATCGCCAGCGTCGACCGCCTCAGCGGCGTGCTCGGTCCGTGCAATCTCAAGCTCGGCCAGGTCATCGCGAGCTTCTCGCCGTTCGTGCTGTACGCGGTCGGCCGCCGTTTCCGTCTCGGCGGTTGGCTGATCGCGGCGGCCGCGGTCGGCGTGGTGGTGGTGCTGGCCGGTTCGCGCGCCTCGTGGATCACCTACGGTCTGGTACTGGTGCTGTCGGGCTGGCGTCTGCTCGGTTGGAAGCGCCTGCTCGGCGTGTTCGCGTTCGGCGTGCTGGCTTTGGCGGTACTCGACCAGACCACGCCGCAGGTGCACGACCGCCTCGCCCGCACCGCGCACATCGTCAGCGCCGATGTCGAAGGTCTCGACAGCGCGCTGTCCGGGCGCACGCGGATCTGGCGCGCGGCGCTGTGCATGGTCGGCGAGCATCCGCTCAACGGCGTCGGCGCGCGCGGTTTCCGCGAGGCCTTCCCGGCCTGCGACCCGCAACCTGGACGCACCACGTCCTGGGGCGAGGGGCCGGCCCTGCATGCGCATCAGTTGCTGCTCGAAGTGCTCGCCGAAACCGGCGCCTTCGGTCTATTGCTGTGGCTGGCCGGCGCCGCATTGGCCTGGCGCGCCTGGGCGGTGGCCGATGCGCGCGCGCGCGAAGCGGCGCGGCCGGCGATGCTGGCCTTGCTGGTGACGGTGTTCCCGTTCAACACCCACCTGGCCTTCTATTCGACCTTCTGGGGCGGGCTGACCTTGCTGCTGGCGGCGCTGTACGCCGGCAGCCTGCTGGCGCAACCGCCGGACGAGGGCGACGCGACGGCTTGAGCGATCGCATGCGCTCGGGCTGTTCGGGGCCGCTCCGCTCAGGTCAGCTCAGGTCAGCTCCGCTCAGGTCCGATCCGCTCAGGTCAGCTCAGGCCGGAGCGTTCTCGGCGTCCTGGTTCGCAGCGGGCTTCTTGTACGGCGAGCGCAGGCCCGGTGGGCGGCGCTTGAAGCGGCGGTGGATCCACAGGTACTGGCTCGGCGCTTCGCGCACCATCGCCTCGATCTGGGCATTCACGCGGGTGCTGTCCTGCGTGGCATCGCTGGACGGGAACTCGGCCAGCGGTGTGCCGACCCGCAATATGTAATCGGCGCCCTCGCGGCGATGGAAGAACGGCACCACCGCGCAACCGCTGAGGCGCGCGAACTGGTGGGTGGCCGTGATCGTCGCCGCCGGCACGCCGAAGAACGGCGCGAACACCGTGTCCTTGCCGCGCATGTCCTGGTCCGGCGCATACCACAGGAAGCCGCCCTGCTTGAGGTGGCGCATCGCCGGGCGGATCTCTTCGTTGGTGAACATGGCCGCGGCGTAGCGCAGGCGGCCGCGCTTGACCGCCCATTCCATGACCGGGTTGCGGTGCTTGCGGTACATGCCGGCCAGCGGCAGGTGGTCGCACATCAGCCGCCCGCACATCTCCAGGGTCATGAAATGGCCCGAGATCATCAGCACGCCTCGGCCGGCCGCGCGTACCTCGTCGAGCCGTTCCAGGCCTTCGATGCGCACCGTGCGCCGCATCGGCGCGACCCCGCCCCACCAGGCGCGGGCGAATTCGAAGAAGCCGATGCCGAGGTCGCGGAAGCTCTGCCGCAGCAGAGTCTCGCGCTCGGCCTCGGTCTTTTCCGGGAAGCACAGGGCCAGGTTGATGCGGGCCGCGCGCCGGCGCTGGCCCGCCACGCGCAGGGCGAAGACCCCGATCAGGCGGCCGAGCGCACGTTGCAGACCCCAGGGCAGGCGCGCGCCGAAACACATCGCGGCCAGCGCGAGCCACATCGGCCACAGGCGCGGCACCAGCAGGGAAGGGCGAGGGGGC
Organism: Lysobacter sp. CA196; assembly: GCF_052078695.1. Lineage (NCBI taxonomy): Bacteria > Pseudomonadati > Pseudomonadota > Gammaproteobacteria > Lysobacterales > Lysobacteraceae > Lysobacter > Lysobacter sp. CA196. The sequence goes on from NZ_JBQJIN010000020.1 coordinate 24,755, forward strand.
AGGACAGGTTTGGCCATGGCGATAGTTTATGCGGTGAGCGTGTAATGCCGGTGCACTGCGGCCATCAGCGCGGGCGCAGCGGCATTCGCGCGGCGGGTCCCGATGCCTGCCATCGTGTGGTTTAGCGTGCGCTGCGGGCCTCGCGGCCTGCCGCGCCGATGTGCCGCGGATGCCTGCGCATCGCCGGTTTTGCGCGCCCGGTCGAGTCCGGCCCGGTGTGCGATGACGGCATCCACGACCGGATCACCTCCGCAAGCTTTATCCTTGTCGGATGCGGAAGGACTTGATCGAGCGCCTGTTGCGCGGCCTGTATTCGGTCGCGCTGTATCTGTTGGCGCCGGTGACGATCTATCACCTGATCTGGCGCGGCTTCCGCCAGCCCGCCTATTTCCAGCGCTGGCTCGAGCGTTATGCGATCTATCGCGGCCCCGCGCAGACCCGCACTCTGTGGCTGCACGCGGTCTCGGTGGGCGAGGTCAACGCCGCGATTCCACTGGTGAACGCCTTGCGCCGCGGCCGCCCCGACCTGCGCCTGCTGGTGACCACGATCACCCCGACCGGTTCGGACCGCGCGCGTTCGGCCTGGGGCGATTCGGTCGAACACGTGTACCTGCCTTACGACCTGCCCGGCGCGGTCGGGCGTTTCTTGCGCCATCACCAGCCCTGCGCGGCGCTGATCATGGAAACCGAGTTGTGGCCGAACCTGTTGTTCGGCTGCCGCGACCGCGGCATTCCGGCCTACATCCTCAATGCCCGATTGTCGGAGCGTTCGCTGCGCGGCTACCGCGTGCTCGCGCCCCTGGTCGGCCGCGCCCTGCGCACGGTGCGCACGGTGGCGGCGCAATCGCGCGCCGACGGCGAGCGTTTCGTCGAACTCGGCGCGCGGCCCGAGCAGGTCACCGAGACCGGCAACCTCAAGTTCGACGTCAACGTGCCCGATGCGCTCGACGAATTCGCCCTCGAATGCCACCGCCACACCGGCGAGCGGCCGGTATGGATCGCGGCGAGCACGCACGAGGACGAGGAAGCCGCGACAGTGAGCATGCACCGGCGCCTGCGCGAGCGTTTCCCCGGCCTGTTGCTGTTGTGGGCGCCGCGCCATCCGGAACGCTTCCGGGTGGTCGCCGAAAATGCCCGCAGCGCCGGCTGGCAAGTGTCGACGCGTTCGCGAGCGCGCTGGCCGCAGCCCGGCGACGATGTGTTCGTGATCGACACCCTGGGCGAACTGATGAGCTTCTACGCCTGCGCCGACGTCGCCTTCGTCGGCGGCAGCTTGCAGGCGATCGGCGGCCACAACCTGCTCGAGCCGGCCGCCACCGGCACCCCGATCGTGACCGGCCCGCACCTGCACAACTTCGTCGAGATCGCGCAGCGCCTGGAAACCGCCGGTGCCTTGCGGATCGGCGCCGATGCCGAAGCGGTCGAGGCGGCGGTCGAGCGCCTGCTGGCCGACCCGATCGAACGCGCCAGGATGATCGACGCCGGCCGCGCCCTGGTCGAACTCGGCCGTGGCGCCTTGGCCCGCACCATGGCCTTGTTGCAGCCGGCGTTGCCGCCGCTGCGCTGAGCGCATCCGTCGCTTCCCCGGTTCGCCGGCGGCCTTCGCTTTCAGGAGTAGGAGCGGCGCAAGCCGCGACCGCGAACCTGCAACCATTGAGCCGCCATCCGCAGAGCGCCGTATACGCAGCGGTGCCCGTGGTCGCGCCGTCGGTGCCAGGGCGCGGTCGCGGCTTGCGCCGCTCCTACCCCGGTGAAGCGGCGCGGCGTCGATGGATTAGGACGACGTTGGGGTTGCTGCGCGTCCCGTGGTCGCGGCTTGCGCCGCTCCTACCCTGGTACGGCGCTTCGATCGACCATGTCGACGATGGGGTGTCCGCAGCCGCAAACGAAAAAACCGCCGGAGGCCGGCGGTTTTTTGTAGGACTTCGATCGTATCCGGGTCGCCGCGTTACTGCGCCTGCGGCGGTGCCAGGTTGGTCGCCGCGTCGGCGGTCAGCAGGCGGTTGATGTCCTGCACGTCGGCGACGTCGAGCGAGCCGGCGGCCTGTTCCAGCAGCAGGCGGTTCTGCAGGTAGTTGTACTTGGACTGGGCATAGGCCTGCTGCGCTTCCAGCAGGGTGCGCTGGTTGTTCAACACGTCCAGCACGGTGCGGGTGCCGACTTCCAGGCCGACTTGCGAGGCGTCGTAGGCGGCCTGCGCCGAGACCAGGGCGAGGCGGCGCGCTTCGACTTCGCTGATGCCGGCGACCAGGGTCTGGTAGGCATTGCGGGTGGTGCGCACGAGCAGGCGCTTCTGGCGTTCGAGTTCGTCCTGGGCGGAGTCGCGACGCGCCAGGGCCTGGCGCACGCCGGACTGGATGCGGCCACCGGCGTACAACGGCACCGACAGTTCCAGGCCGATGCTCGGGCCGTGGTTGGCGTTGCCGGGCGAGTTCAAGGTCTGGCCCATGAAGGTGCGGTCGCCCCAATTGGCGTTGTCGCCGTAGCTGCCGTTCAAGCTCAGGGTCGGCCAGTGACCGGCGCGCGCGGTTTCCACGCCGATCTCGGCGGCACGCACCTGCAGGTCCTGCGCACGCAGCGAGGGATTGTTCTGCACCGCGTTGTTGACCCAGCCTTCGACGTCCTGCGCTTCCGGCAGGTTCGGCTTGAAGTCGGCCGGCAGCGCCTTGAGCGTGCGCACCGGCTGGCCGGTGATCTGGCTCAGGCCCTGATAGGCGTCCTCGACCGCGTTGCGTGCGGTGATGGTGCCGGCGCGAGCGGTGTCGTACTGGGCGCGCGCTTCGTGCACGTCGGTGATCGGCGCCAGGCCGACTTCCAGGCGCTTGGAGGCGTAGTCGAACTGCTTCTGCAGCGCGGTTTCGGCCGCTTCGGCGGCGGCGAGGTTTTCGAGCTTGACCAGCACGTCGAAGTAGGCCGCCGAGGTGCGCGTGATCAGTTCCTGGCTGGCCGACTCCAGAGTGAAGTCGCTGGCCTGGCTGATCGCATTCTGACCCTGGTAGGTCTTGATGCTGGCGCGGTTGTAGATCATCTGGCTCGCGGCGAGCGAGTAGTTGCGCGAAGTGCTGTCGGAACGAAAGTCGATGCCGGCCGGGATCGGATCGGTCGGATCGCTGCTGCCCGAGCCGCCTTCGGTGGTGGTGCGGCTGCGGGTCAGCCGCGCCGTGCCCGACAGGGACGGCAGCAATGCGGCGCGGGCCTGGATGCGGTCTTCCTTGGTCGCCAGACGGTTGGATTCGGCCGCCGACAGCTGCGGGTCGCCCTGGCGCGCGAGTTCATAGGTCTGCAACAAGTCTTCCGCCGACGCGACGGCCGGCAGCAGGGATAAGGCCAGGGCAAGAACGAGAGGGCGGCGGATCATGCGGCTTCCTTGAGCGTTCAGAACTCGAAGGCAGGCGTGGGGGCCGCGCCGACGAGATAGGGGAGGTCGGTTTCGAACAACGATTGGATGCGCGCAGCGTTGACATCGTTGCGTTCGCCGGCGGTGACCCGCAGTCCTTCCATGGCCGGCGAACGGCCGCGGACGACGAACAAACGGCCGTTCGGCTGCAACCACTGCAACCACTGCGGCGGAATTTCCGAGACCGCGCCGGTCACGCAGATCGCGTTGAAGCGGCGGTCGGTGCGGTAAGTCAGGGCGTCGGCGTCGACGACCTGGACGTTGTTGATCGATTGCGCGGCCAGGCGCTTGCGCGCGGTCGCGGCGAGGTCGGCATGGCATTCCAGGCTGACCACTTCGCGGGCGAGGCGGCCGAGGCAGGCGGTCAGGTAACCGCTGCCGGTGCCGATCTCGAGCACGTCGTCGGTCGGGTCGACCGCAAGCGACTGCAGCGTGCGGCCTTCGAGCACCGGCTTCATCATGAATTCGCCGTGCGCCAACGGCAGCTGCACGTCGGTATAGGCCAGATTGCGGTGCGCTTCGTCGACGAAGGCCTCGCGCGGCAAAGCCGCCAGCACATCGAGCACGCGCGGGTCGAGCACGTCCCACGGCCGAACCTGTTGTTCGACCATCAGTTCACGTGCTTTTGCGTAATCGAGCGTAGTCATTCGGGCGTCTTCATGGTGCGTGGGAACTGCGAATTCTACCGGGACCACGCGACCCCCGGAGCAAAAGAATTAACCACGCCCGGGTCCGGGCTTAGTGCCGAAAGTCACCGGAACTCTCGGCACCGTGCGGGTTTCGGGCCGTAGCGCGGCGGTTTCAGCGCTCGCGGCGGGCATAGGCGCGCAGGAACATCGTCACCGAGGCGTCGATGTGCGCACGCACCTCGGTCCGGCCCGGCGCGCCGCAGCCGAACATCAGCAAAGCGTGCGGTTCGCCCTTGAGCAGGCAGAAAAACTGCGGCGCGGCGCGGGCCACGTCGTCGATTTCCAGTTCGCCGGCGTCGACCCGGCGCTGCAGCAAGGCGGTGAATTCGTCGTGCAGGCGCTGCGGCCCGGCCTCCCAGAACATCTTCGACAGCGGCGATTGGGCGACCTGGGGCGAGCACAACAGGCGATGAATCTGGATCGCCTCGGGCGAGCTGACCATCTCGTAGAAGGCGTTGGCGATCGCCAGCAGGCGCTCGCGCAGCGGCGTGGCCGGGTCGGGCACGAACATCAGCGGCGGCAAGTGCTGCTCGCAATAGGCCTGGACCGCGGCGCCGAACAGGCTCTCTTTGTCGCCGAAATGGCTGTAGACGGTGAGCTTGGAGACCCCGGCCCCCGCGGCGATCTGGTCCATGCTGACCCCGTCGAAGCCGTCGACCAGGAACAGGCGCTTGGCCGCGTCGAGGATCGCGTTGCGCTTGCTGAGGTCCTTCGGGCGGCCTGGGCCGGCCGGCTTGGCCGGGGGCGTAGGGGGGCTGGAGGGTCGGGGCGAAGACATAAGGAATACTGGACTACCGGGTTCGTTATTTATACAGTACTGGCAAGTACATTAATTCGCGATGAGGCCAACCGCAATGCGCCACCGGACTTTTTCCGCTGCGACCACCGCCCCGAGGCTGTTCGGCGCGGCGCTCATGCTGGTCCTGTCGGCCTGCGGCAACGGCCAGCAGGTCGAAGAATCGCCGCGGCCGGTGCTGGTCGCCCGGCCGAGCGGCGCGGTCAATGGGGTCTCGGCCTTCGCCGGCGAAGTGCGGGCCCGCGAAGAGAGCCCCCTGTCGTTCCGGGTCGGCGGCAAGCTGGTCGAACGCAAGGTCGACATCGGCGCCCATGTTGCCGCAGGCCAGGTGCTGGCGATACTCGACGCCGGCGATCTGGAGGCCCAGGCGCGCGCCGCCCAGGCCCAGCTCGCCGCCGCCGAGGCCGACTACGGCCGCGCCCGCGCCGACCAGGTCCGCTACTCGCAGCTCGCCAAGGACCAATTGGTCAGTCGTTCGACCCAGGACGCCCAGGACGCCGCGGCCAAGGCCGCGCTGGGCCAGGTCAACGCCGCCCGCGCCAACCTCGAAGTCGCGCGCAATCAGTCCGCCTACACCCATCTGCGCTCGCCGAGCGCCGGCGTGATCGCCAGCCGCAGTGCCGAGGCCGGCCAGGTGGTCGCCGCCGGCCAGCAGGTGTTCGCGCTGGCCGCCGACGGCGCCCGAGAAGTCGCCTTCGCCGTGCCCGAGGGCGCGATCGCGACCTTCAAGCCGGGCCAGGAGGTGTTGATCGAACTGTGGTCGCAGTCCGGCCAGCGTTGGCCGGGCCGGGTCCGCGAAGTCTCGCCGGCGGCCGATCCGGCCTCGCGCACCTATGCCGCGCGGGTCACCGTCGACGCGCCGGCCGGCACCCTGGAACTGGGCCAGAGCGCACGCATCTACCTGCCCAACCAGGCCGCCAGCGGGCTCAGCGTGCCGCTCGCGGCCCTGCAGCGCACCGCGGCCGGCGGCTCGGCGGTGTTCGTCGCCGACCTCAAGAGCGGCACGGTCAAGCTGCGACCGGTGCAGACCGGCGCCTACGGCCCCGAGCGGGTGCCGGTGAGTTCGGGCCTGCAACCCGGCGACTGGGTCGTCGCCGCCGGCGGCCATCTGCTGCGCGACGGCCAGAAAGTCGTCGCCGTCGACCGCGACAACCATCCGGTCGAGCCGCAGTCGCCCAGCGACGGAAAACGTGAGTCGCCCAGCGGCGTAAAGCCCCAGTCGCTCAGCGACGTAAAGCGTTAACCGCCCCGCGACCCCGACCAGGCCGGCCATGCCCTCGCGCGACCGCCCGCACCCTCACCCCAACCCTGTCCCGTCGCCTGGACAGGGGCCTACGAAGTGAGCTGATCCATGCGCTTCAATCTTTCCGAATGGGCCCTGCGCCATCGCAGCCTGATCGTCTACGCCATGCTGGTGCTGGCCATCGCCGGTGCGATGTCCTACCTGCGCCTCGGCCGCAGCGAGGACCCGGCTTTCACCTTCAAGGTGATGGTGGTGCGCACCCTGTGGCCCGGCGCGACCGCCGAGGAAGTCTCGCGCCAGGTCACCGAGCGCATCGAGAAGAAACTCATGGAGACCGGCGAGTACGAGTTCATCCGTTCGTACTCGCGCGCCGGCGAATCGCAGGTGATCTTCGCCGCGCGCGACTCGATGCGCTCCAAGGAGGTCGCGCCGTTGTGGTATCAGGTGCGCAAGAAGATCGGCGACATCCGCCCGAGCTTGCCCAGCGATGTGGTCGGCCCGTTCTTCAACGACGAATTCGGCGACACCTTCGGCAACATCTACGCGCTGACCGGCGAGGGCTTCGACTACGCCGTGCTCAAGGATTACGCCGAGCGCGTGCAACTCGCGCTGCAGAGCCAGACCGATGTCGGCAAGATCGAACTGATCGGCGTGCAGGACGAAAAGATCTGGGTCGAGCTGTCGAACGTGAAGCTGTCGACCCTGGGCGTGCCGGCACAGGCCGTGCAGGAAGCGCTCAATCAGCAGAACGCGCTGGTGACGGCCGGTTTCTTCGAGACCCCGAGCAGCCGCGTGCCCTTGCGCGTCGGCGGCCAATTCACGTCGGTCGAGCAGATCCGCGAATTCCCGATCCGGGTCGGCGATCGCACCTTCCGCCTGGCCGACGTCGCCGACGTGCGTCGCGGTTTCTCCGATCCGCCGCAGCCGCGCATGCGCTTCATGGGCCAGGACGCGATCGGCATCGGCGTGTCGATGAAGCAGGGCGGCGACATCCTGCACCTCGGCAAGACCCTGGAATCGGAATTCGCGCGTCTGCAGAAGACCCTGCCGGCCGGCATGGAACTGCGCAAGGTCGCCGACCAGCCCGCCGCGGTCGAGGAATCGGTCGGCGAGTTCGTGCGCGTGCTCGCCGAAGCGGTCGCGATCGTGTTGCTGGTGAGTTTCTTCTCGCTCGGCCTGCGCACCGGCCTGGTGGTGGCGTTGTCGATTCCGCTGGTGCTGGCGATGACCTTCGCGGTCATGGACTTCTTCGGCGTCGGCCTGCACAAGATTTCGCTGGGCGCGCTGGTGCTGGCGCTGGGCTTGTTGGTCGACGACGCGATCATCGCGGTCGAGATGATGGCGATCAAGATGGAGCAGGGCTTCGACCGCCTGCGCGCCGCCGCCTTCGCCTGGGACAGCACCGCCTTCCCGATGCTGACCGGCACCTTGGTCACCGCGGCCGGCTTCCTGCCGATCGCGACCGCCGCATCGAGCACCGGCGAGTACACGCGCTCGCTGTTCCAGGTGGTAACCATCGCCTTGCTGGTGTCGTGGATCGCCGCGGTCGCCTTCATTCCCTTCCTCGGCGACAAGCTGCTGCCCGACTACGGCCACGCCGCGGCGCCGCCGAAGCCGGGTTCGCTGGCCGCGCGCTGGCACGATGCGCGTGTGGCCTGGGCCCGGCGCCTGCCGATGTTGGCCGGTGTGATCGCGCCGAAGCCGCCGATCGACGGCCACGCCCACGACCCCTACGAGTCGAAGTTCTACGTGCGCTTCCGCGGCTGGGTGACCTGGTGCGTGCGCCGGCGCTGGCTGGTGATCGGCATCACCGTCGGCGCCTTCCTGCTGTCGGTGTTCATGTTCCGCTTCGTGCCGCAGCAGTTCTTCCCGGACTCGGTGCGCCCCGAACTGATGGTCGACATGGAACTGGCCGAAGGCAGTTCGCTGCGCCAGACCGGCGAACAGGTCAAGCGCCTGGAAGCCATGCTCAAGCAGCGCAAGGACCTGGCCAACTACGTGTCCTACGTCGGCACCGGCTCGCCGCGCTTCTACCTGCCGCTCGATCAGCAACTGCCGGCGGCGAACTTCGCCCAGTTCGTGCTGATGCCGAAGGACTTGCAGGCACGCGAAACCCTGCGCACCTGGATCATCCGCGACGTGGCGCCGCGTTTCCCCGAACTGCAGTTGCGGGTGACGCGACTGGAAAACGGCCCGCCGGTCGGTTACCCGGTGCAGTTCCGCGTGTCCGGCGAACACATCGACCAGGTGCGCAAGATCGCCAACCGGGTACGCGAGCAGATCCGCGCCAACCCGCACGTGGCGAACGTCAATCTCGACTGGGACGAGCCGAGCAAGGTCGTGCGCCTGCAGGTCGACCAGGAGCGCGCGCGTGCGCTCGGCATCAGCTCGGCGCAGTTGTCGCAGTTCCTGTCGAGTTCGCTGTCGGGCTCGCACATCAGCACCTACCGCGAAAGCAACGAACTGATCGAAATGCTGCTGCGCGGACCCGACCAGGAGCGCCTGCAGCTCGACATGCTCGGCAGCCTGATGGTGCCGACCGGCAACAACCGCAGCGTGCCGTTGACCCAGATCGCTACCCTCGAATACGGTTTCGAGGAGGGCATCATCTGGCATCGCGACCGCCTGCCGACCATGACCGTTCGCGCCGACATCTACGACGGTACCCAGCCTTCGAGCGTGATGGCGCAGATTTCGCCGACCCTGGACGGACTGCGCGCCAAGTTGCCGTACGGCTATTCGATCGACATCGGCGGCAGCGTCGAGGACTCGGCGCGCGGGCAGAAGTCGATCAACGCCGGCATGCCGCTGTTCCTGTTCGCGGTGTTCACCCTGTTGATGATCCAGTTGCGCAGCTTCTCGCGCAGCTTCATGGTGCTGTTGACCGCGCCGCTGGGCCTGATCGGCGTGACCCTGTTCCTGCTGGTGTTCCGGGTGCCGTTCGGCTTCGTCGCGATGCTCGGCACGATCGCGCTGGCCGGCATGATCATGCGCAACTCGGTGATCCTGGTCGATCAGATCGAACAGGACCGCAGCGAAGGGCACGAACCGTGGAAGGCCATCGTCGATGCGACCGTGCGGCGATTCCGCCCGATCGTACTGACCGCGCTGGCCGCGATCCTGGCGATGATCCCGCTGTCGCGCAGCGCCTTCTTCGGCCCGATGGCGGTGGCGATCATGGGCGGCCTGATGGTCGCGACCGCGTTGACCCTGCTGTTCCTGCCGGCGCTGTACGCGGCCTGGTTCCGGATCAAGGTGCCGAGCGACGCTTGAGGTGGGCCCCTGCTTGAAGCAGGCCCTCACCCCAACCCCTCTCCCGTAAACGGGAAAGGGGCTATCGAAGTCCGAGGGAAGACATAGCTACCGACTGCGCCGAACACTCCCTCTCCCGTTTACGGGAGAGGGCTGGGGTGAGGGTCAGCGACAGCTTGCGTGCGTTGCGGGATTGAAATTTCGCGTGCCCTCACCCCAAGCCCTCTCCCCTGCATGGGAGAGGGGTTAAAACCGAGCCCCATTGCTTCAAGCGTGCTCGACGCTGAACGCCAAGGTCGCGTCGATGGCCCGCTTCCAGCCCGCATACAAACGCTCGCGCTCGGCTTCCAGCATCTGCGGTTCGAAGCTGCGTTCGACTTGCCATTGCTGGGCGATCTGCTCGCGGCTTTCCCAGAACCCGACCGCCAGCCCGGCCAGATAGGCCGCGCCGAGCGCGGTGGTCTCGCTGACCCGCGGGCGTTTCAAGGGCACGTCGAGAATGTCGGCCTGGAACTGGGCGGTGAAATCGTTGGCGATGGCGCCGCCGTCGGCCCGCAGGGATTTCAGTTCGATGCCCGAATCGGCCTGCATCGCGCTGAGCACGTCGCGGGTCTGGTAGGCCAGCGATTCGAGCACGGCGCGGACGAAATGCTCCTTGCTGGTGCCGCGGGTCAGGCCGAACATCGCGCCGCGCACGTCGCTGCGCCAGTACGGCGCGCCCAGGCCGACGAAAGCCGGCACGAAGTACACGCCTTCGGTCGAGCGCGCGCGTTCGGCATAGGCTTGCGAGTCGCCGGCCTTGCCGAGCATGCGCAGGCCGTCGCGCAACCATTGCACCGCCGAGCCGGCGACGAAGATGCTGCCTTCGAGCGCGTACTCGACCTTGCCGTCGATGCCCCAGGCGATGGTCGTGAGCAGGCCATTGTCCGAGCGCACCGCCTTCTCGCCGGTGTTCATCAGCAGGAAGCAGCCGGTGCCGTAGGTGTTCTTGGCCATGCCGGCCTCGAAGCAGGCCTGGCCGAACAGCGCCGCCTGCTGGTCGCCGGCGACGCCGCAGATCGGCACCGAGTTGTTGAAGAAATGGCGCGCGCCGGTGTGGGCGTAGACCTCGCTGCTGGAGCGCACTTCCGGCAGCATCGCCGCCGGCACGCCGAGCATCTTCAACAGTTCGGGGCACCACTGGCGCTTATGGATGTCGTACATCAAGGTGCGCGAGGCGTTGCTGTAGTCGGTGACGTGGGCCTTGTTCTCCGACAGGTTCCAGATCAGCCAGGTGTCGATGGTGCCGAACAACAGGTCGCCGCGCTCGGCGCGTTCGCGCGCGCCCTCGACGTGGTCGAGGATCCACTTGACCTTGGTGCCGGAGAAGTAGGCGTCGATCAGCAGGCCGGTGCGTTCGCGCACCAGTTCTTCATAGCCGTCGGCCTTGAGCTGGTCGCAGATCGCCGCGGTCTGGCGCGACTGCCAGACGATGGCGTTGTGGATCGCCTGGCCGGTGTGGCGGTCCCACACCACCGTGGTTTCGCGCTGGTTGGTGATGCCGATGCCGGCGATCTGCGAAGCGCTGATCTGGGCCTTGGTCATGACCTCGATGGCGGTGGTCTGCACGCTGGCGAGGATCTCGCGCGGGTCGTGTTCGACCCAGCCCGGGCGCGGGAAGATCTGCTCGAATTCGCGCTGGGCCACGCCGACCACAGCGCCGTTACGATCGAACATCATCGCACGCGAACTCGTCGTGCCCTGGTCGATGGCGAGGATGTAGGATTTGGTCATGGGCTTGATCAGGAGTGAGTGGAGAGGAGTGAGAAGTGAGTAAGCGGAAGTGAGAAACGAGAACTGAGAGCGTCTGGATAAGGGGTGGCGAAGTCCGCTTCCACTCACTCCTCTCCGCTCACTCCTCGCTTCCGCCTAGCCGTAAACAGCCTGAAACGCGAACGCGCCGAGCAAGGCGCCGACGATCGGCGCCACCACCGGCACCCAGGCATAGCCCCAGTCGGAGCCGCCCTTGCCGGCGATCGGCAGCAGCGCGTGGGCGATGCGCGGGCCGAGGTCGCGCGCGGGGTTGATGGCATAACCGGTCGGCCCGCCGAGCGACATGCCGACCACCACCACCAGCAGGCCGACGCCGAGCGGGCCCATGCCGGGCGCGAGCGTGTTGGCGCCGATCGCCAGTGCGCCGAAGGTCAGGGCGAAGGTGCCGATGACCTCGGTCAAGACGTTGGCCTTGATGTCGCGCACCGCCGGCGCGGTGCAGAAGATCGCGAGCTTGGCGCCCGGGTCGTCGCTGATCCGCCAATGGGCCAGATAGGCCAGCCACACCAGCACCGCGCCGGCGAAGGCGCCGGCGATCTGCGCGGCGACATAGCCCGGCACCACCGCCCACGAGAGCTTGCCGATGCTGGCCAGGGCGATGGTCAGCGCCGGATTCATGATCGCGCCGCTGCTCGGCCCGGCGATGAAGATGCCGATCAGCACCGCCAGCCCCCAGGCCGCGGTGATCACGCCCCAGCCGGCGCCTTGCGCCTTCGACCGATGGAGCAGGGCGCCGGCGACCACGCCGTTGCCGAGCAGGATCAACATGCCGGTGGCGATGAACTCGCTGAGGTATTGCGACATCGGTGTGACCATTGCGAGGGATCTCCTGGGTGTCGCGTTGGTGCGGATTGTTGGCTGACGGCGACGGTAATGGCGTTGCGGGTTAAAGCGGCGAATCGATTGGGATTCGCGTGTCTGTTAACGCAGGTAAGGTCCCCCCGGAGAGAATGTGGCAACTCACGCGACATCGGCCTGCCCAGCCACGCGTCGCGCGACATAGCCCTGCAGCTGCATGACCCCGGCGGCATCGATGCGCAGCCCGAGCTTCGACCGCCGCCAGAGAATGTCCTCGGCGCTGCGCGCCCATTCGCAGTCGACCAGGTAATCGACCTCGGCCGTGTACAGGTCGGCGCCGAAACATTCGCCCAGCTCTTCCAGGTGCGAGCAACTCTCGACGATCCGCAGCGCCCGGCTGCCGTAGTTACGGCACAGGCGCAGGGCCAGCGCATCCGGCAGCCACGGACGACGCAGGCTGAAATCGGCGTGGAAGGCCTCGAAATCGGCCTCGGGCAGGTCGCCGCCCGGCAACGGCGCAGCGCCGGTCCAGGCCGGGCGCGGTCCGCCGAACAACGGCGCGAGCTGGTCGCAGGCTTCCTCGGCCAGCTTGCGCGCGGTGGTCAGTTTGCCGCCGAACACGTTGAGCAAGGCCGCGCCGTCGCGGTCGAGGGTGAGCAGGTAGTCGCGGGTGATCTCCGAGGCGGCGTCGCTTTCGTCGTCGAGCAGGGGCCGCACGCCGCTGTAGGTCCAGACCACGTCGCTCGGTTGGATCGCGCGCTTGAAATAGCGCGATGCGGCCTCGCACAAGTAATGGATTTCGGCGTCGTCAATGCGCGGCGCCGAGGGGTCGGCGCGGTAGTCGACGTCGGTGGTGCCGATCAGGGTGTAGTCGTGTTCGTAAGGGATCGCGAACACGATGCGGCGATCGGGTTGCTGGAAGATGTAGGCGTGATCGTGCTCGAACAGCCGCGGCACGACGATGTGGCTGCCCTTGATCAGGCGCAGGTTATGGCGATGTTTCACCTGCGCGACTTCGTCGAGGAAGCGCGCCGCCCAGGGGCCGGTGGCGTTGACCAGAACGCGTGCGCGAACTCGCCGCGGCGCGCCGTCGGCACCGCGCAATTGCACGTCCCAGGCTTCGGCGCCGCGCTGCGCCGAGACGCAGGCGGTGCGGGTCAGCACGGTCGCGCCGCGTTCGGCCGCATCCATCGCGTTGAGCACCGCCAACCGCGCGTCCTGCACCCAGGCGTCGGAGTAGACGAAGCCGTGGATGAAGTCGTCGCGCAGCGGCCGCCCGGTGATGTGTTTGCGCAGATTGACCGAACGCGAGCCCGGCAGGCCGCGTCCACGCCGGCCGCCGAGCCGGTCGTACAGGAACAAGCCGATACGGATCATCCAGGCCGGGCGCAGATGCGGTTGGTGCGGCAGGACGAAGCGCAGCGGCCAGATGATGTGCGGCGCCATGCGCAACAGGCGTTTGCGTTCGGCCAGGGCCTTGCCGACCAGGGCGAACTCGAATTGTTCGAGATAGCGCAGGCCGCCGTGGATCAGTTTGGTGCTCGCGCTGGAGGTGTGCGAGGCGATGTCGTCGCGTTCGCACAACAACACCGACAGGCCGCGGCCGGCGGCGTCGCGGGCGATGGCGACGCCGTTGATGCCGCCGCCGACGATCAACAGATCGACGGCAGGCAGTTCGACAGCATGCGGATCAACGTCGGGCAGGACGGCATCGGACGGATTCGCGGCGGGCGCTTGGTGGCTGGGGCGGTCGGGAGAGGATGCGGGTTCGGTCATGCGCTCTCGCGAATGCTGCGGGCCGCGGCGTCGACCCAGGACACGTCAGGATGATGGCATACGGTGACGAATCGATTGTGGCCGGGGTTCACATCAACGACGGGTGACGGCGGTGTAGCGGTGCGGCCGGGCGATGGTCAAAAAAAACCCGATGCACGAGCATCGGGCTAGGAGTTACCAGAACTTTGGAGAGAGAGGTTCTGCAGCTGCCGCAAGCCGTCGGTGCGGCCTGCGGAAGATGGATCGAGGCGTCAGTCGCGCAGTTCGGGGATGTGGCACGGCAGTTCAAGTTGCGCGAGCACCGCGTCGGTGACCGCGCGGGTGCCGACGGCCTGGCCGGCCGGGGCGAGGTCGGCGGTCAGCACGCCGGCTTCGAGCACCGCCGCGACCGCCTGTTCGATGCACTCGGCTTCCGCATTCAGGCCCAGCGAATGACGCAGCAACAGCGCCGCGCTGAGGATGGTGCCGCAGGGGTTGGCGATGCCGCGGCCGGCGATGTCGGGCGCCGAACCGTGGATCGGCTCGTACAGACCGACCTTGCCTTCGCCGAGCGAGGCCGACGGCAGCAGGCCCAGCGAACCGGCCAGCATCGAGGCCTCGTCGGTGAGGATGTCGCCGAACATGTTCTCGGTGACGATGACGTCGAACGCGCGTGGCTTGGCGATCAGATGCATCGCCATCGAGTCGACCAGCTGGTGTTCCAGGGTGATGTCGGGGAACTCGTCGCGGGCGACGCGGGTGGCGACTTCGCGCCACAGCCGCGAGGTTTCCAGCACGTTGGCCTTGTCGACCGAGACCACGTGCTGGCGGCGGCCGCGCGCGAGCTGGCAGGCGCGGCGCACGACCCGTTCGATTTCCTCGACGCTGTATTCGCACAGGTCGCTGGCGCTGGTCTCGCTGCGTTGTTTCTGCCCGAAATAGATGCCGCCGGTGAGTTCGCGCACCACGATCATGTCGACGCCGGCCAGCAGATGCGGCTTGATCGGCGAAGCGCCGAGGGTGGCCGAGTGCGGCTGCACCGGGCGCAGGTTGGCGTACAGGCCCAGGCCCTTGCGCAGCGCCAACAGGCCCTGCTCGGGACGCACTTTCGCCTTCGGGTCGGACCACTTAGGGCCGCCGACCGCGCCGAGCAGGACCGCATCGGCGCGCTGGCAGGCGCTGAGGGTCGCGGCCGGCAAAGGCTCGCCGGTGGCATCGATCGCGGCGCCGCCGATCAGGTGTTCGTTGAGGGTGAACTGATGGCTGTAGCGGCGGCCGACCGCGCGCAGCACTTCGACTGCGGCGGCGGTGACTTCCGGACCGATGCCGTCGCCCGGCAGAACGACGATGTCAGCGCGCATGTTGATTCTCCTGACGGGGGTTCAGCGCCGTCGCGCGGCGCTGTTCGTACTGGTTGATGGTGTCGAGTTGGCGCAGCAGATAACCGAGCTGGTCCACGCCTTCGATCAGACAGGTCTGGGCGAAGGCGTCGAGCGGGAACTCGATCGCGCGGCCGTCGGGCAGGTGCAGGCGGCGCGTGCGCACGTCGATGCGCAGCTCGATGCCGGGCTGGTCCAGCAGTTCGTCCAGCAGCTCCTGCGATACCACGATCGGCAGCAGGCCGTTCTTGAGCGAGTTGCTGCGGAAGATGTCGGCGATCTCGCTGCTGACGACCGCGCGCAGGCCCAGGTCGGTCAGCGCCCACGGCGCGTGTTCGCGCGAGGAGCCGCAGCCGAAGTTGCGGCCGGCGACCAGGATCGCGGCACCGGCGTTCTCGGGGCGGTTGAATACGAACTCCGGGTTCGGCGAACCGTCCGGCAGCGCGCGCCAATCGTTGAAGGCGAAGCGGCCCAGGCCCTTGCGCTCGGTGGTGGTCAGAAAACGCGCCGGGATGATCTGGTCGGTGTCGATATTGCGTTCGCGCAGCACCACGGTGCGCGCGATCAGCTCGACGAAGCCGTCGCTCGACGGAGTAGCGGTAGGGGGCGTGCTGGACAATTGGGACGCGGACATTACGCGACCTCCTTCACGGCAGTGAGATAAGGACGCGGGTCGGTGACGTGGCCGGCGATCGCGCAGGCGGCGGCGGTCAGCGGCGAGGCCAACAAGGTCCGCGAGCCCTTGCCCTGGCGGCCTTCGAAATTGCGGTTGCTGGTCGATACCGCGAGCTGGCCGGGGCCGACCAGGTCGCCGTTCATGGCGATGCACATCGAACAGCCCGGCTCGCGCCATTCGGCGCCGGCCTCGCGCACGATGCGATCGATGCCTTCGGCCTCGGCGTCGCGCTTGACCTGTTCCGAGCCCGGCACCACCAGCATGCGCACGCGCGGATGGATGTGGCGGCCGCGCAATACCTCGGCGGCTTCGCGCAGATCCGACAAACGCGAGTTGGTGCAGCTGCCGACGAAGACCACGTCGACCGGGCGGCCGGCCATCGCCGCGCCGCCGTCGAAGCCCATGTAGGCCAGGGCCTTGGCTTCGTCGGCATCGTTGGCCTGCGGCAGGTGCGCATCGATCGCCGCGACCTGGCCCGGGTGCGTGCCCCAGGTCAGGGTCGGCTTGATCGCGCTCGCATCGATATGCACTTCGCGATCGAACACCGCGCCGTCGTCGGTCTTGTAAGCGCTCCAGCGTTCGACGGCGCGCTCGAAGTCGGCGCCGCTCGGCGCGCGCGGAGTTGCGGCCAGATAATCGAAGGTGGTCTGGTCGGGCGCGATCAGGCCGGCGCGTGCGCCCGCTTCGATCGACATATTGCACACGGTCATGCGCTGATCCATCGACAGCGCGCGGATGGTCGAGCCGCGGTATTCGATGACCTGGCCGGTGCCGCCGTTGACGCCGATCTCGCCGATGATGTGCAGGATCAAGTCCTTGGCGCCGACACCCGGGGCCAGCTCGCCTTCGACGTTGATCGCCAGGGTCTTGGGCTTGCGTTGCAACAGGCACTGGGTGGCCAGGACGTGGCCGACCTCGCTGGTGCCGATGCCGAAGGCGAGCGCACCGAAGGCGCCATGGGTGGCGGTGTGGCTGTCGCCGCAGACGATGGTCATGCCGGGCTGGGTCAGGCCGAGTTCCGGGCCGATCACGTGGACGATGCCGCGGTAGGCGCTGTCGAAATCGAACAGCTCGACGCCGTGGCGCGCGCAGTTGCGGCGCAGGGTCTCGACCTGGCTCTCGGCCTCGGCGGTGAAGTAGGGCAGGCGGCCGTCGGCGCCGGCCGGCAGGGTCGGCGTGGAGTGGTCGAGCGTGCCCTTGGTCAGGTCCGGGCGGCGCGGGCTCAGCCCGCGCGATTCGAGTTCGGCGAACGCCTGCGGTGAGGTGACTTCGTGGATCAGGTGCAGGTCGATGTAGAGGACCGCGGGCACGGCGTCGCTTTCGGGCGATACCAGATGCGCGTCCCACAGTTTGTCGAACAGGGTGCTGGGAGGAGCCGAGGTGGTAGTCATGGAGTCCGGTGTTCTGTTTGGCTGCTATGGCTGGGGTGGTTCGTAGTGGAGCCGGCTGTTTGCTTCTTGCTGCTTCTCCCGCTCGGCGGGAGAAGGCTGGGATGAGGGCGTCTGGCTTCGGTGTTTGAACCGCTTCAAACCGTGCCCTCACCCCAACCCCTCTCCCGCCAAGCGGGAGAGGGGCTTGATTCATGCCGTAGCCGTCAGCCGCTGCGGCGCCTGTTGGGTACGTCGAATACGATTGGCGACATCGAGCCAGGCCAGGGCGCTGGCTTCGATGATGTCGGTGCTGGTACCCGAGCCGGTCATCTCGACGCCGTCGATGCGCGCGGTGACGCTGGCCTGGCCCTGGGCGTCGTCGCCGGTGGTCACGCTCGACACGTTGTAGCTGTCGATGCGCAAGGCTATGCCGGTCGCGCGCGCGAGCGCGGCGAACAAGGCGTGCACCGGGCCGTCGCCGATCGCCGCTTCGCTGACCGCGGCGCCGTCGGGATCGAGCAGCTGGACGCTCGCGGTCGGCAGGCTGCCGTCGGCGACGCCGGTGCTGACATGCGCGCGCACCAGGCGATGGCCGCGGCCGGCCTTGGCGTCGGCGCCGAGCACCAGCGATTCCAGGTCGGCGTCGAACACTTCGCGCTTCTTCTCGGCCAGGGCCTTGAAGCCGGCGAACACCGCGTTCAAGCGCGCCTCGTCCAGGGTGAAACCCAGGGTCTGCAGGCGGTCGCTCAACGCGGCGCGGCCGCTGTGGCGGCCCATCACCATCTGCGACTGCGCCCAGCCCACGTCTTCCGGATGCATGATCTCGTAGGTGCCGCGATGCTTGAGCATGCCGTGTTGGTGGATGCCGGACTCGTGGGCGAAGGCGTTCTGGCCGACGATGGCCTTGTTGCGCTGTACCACCATGCCGGTGATGCGCGACAGCAGGCGCGAGGTCGGCACCAGCCGGCGCGTGTCGATGCGGGTGCCGACGTTGTAGTAGGCGTTGCGCACGCGCAGCGCCATCACCAGTTCTTCCAGCGCGCAGTTGCCGGCGCGCTCGCCGATGCCGTTGATGGTGCACTCGACCTGGCGCGCGCCGCCTTCGATCGCGGCCAGGCTATTGGCCACGGCCAGGCCCAGGTCGTTATGGCAGTGGGCGCTGAAGATAGCGCGGTCGGCGTCGCGCACGTGGGTGCGCAGGTATTCGAACAGGCTGCGGATCTCGCTCGGCGTGGTGTAGCCGACGGTGTCGGGGATATTCAGGGTGCGTGCGCCGGCGGCGACCGCGGCGCTGCAGATCTCCGCCAGGTAATCGTGTTCGGTGCGCAGCGCGTCTTCGGCCGAGAATTCGACGTCGTCGACGTATCGACGCGCCTGCTCGACCGCGGCGATCGCGCGTTCGATCACCTGCTCCTTGTCCAGGTTGAGCTTGTGCTGGCGATGCAGCGGGCTGGTCGAGATGAAGACGTGGATGCGCGGCTTGGCCGCGCCTTCGAGCGCGCGCGCGCAGGCTTCGATGTCGCCGGAATGGCAGCGCGCCAGGGTGGCGAGGGTGGAGCCGCGCACTTCGCGCACGATCGCGCGGGTGCCTTCGAGATCGGCCTCGGAGCTGGCCGGGAAGCCGGCTTCGATGACGTCGACGCCGAGTTCGGACAGGGCGTGGGCGAAACGGAGCTTCTGCGAGGCGGTCATGCTGCAACCGGGCGATTGCTCGCCGTCGCGCAGGCTGGTGTCGAAAATGGTGACGTGTTGAGGCGCGTCGGTGATCGCGTCGGTAATCGGTACTACCGGTCCTGGCGAGTCGTTCATGCGGGGACTTCCTCTGTTGCAGCCGGATTTCGGTTGGAATGCGGGCGGGTGGAATACGGGGCGTCGGTGGCGGGGGGGGGAGTCGGGGCCGCTCGGGCCCCGGCTAAGTCGCAGCGCGGGAGGAAGATTGGCCAGCGTATAAATGTCCGCCTCGATGGTTGCGGTCTCGCGACCGAGCGCTTCGCGGGTGCGCCGGCGCGGACGCCGGGGCGCGCGCGGGCGCACTTCCGAGAGCAGGCGCGCGAGTACGCCGGCATCGAGGTTGCCGCCGGAGACGACCGCGCATTTGCGCTTGCCGACGATGCGGCGGCCGGCGGCCAGGGCCAGCGCGCCGGCGCCTTCGGCGATGATGTGTTCTTCCAGGGCCAGGCGGACCAGGGTCTCGCGCAGCTCGGCTTCGCGGACGATGACGATGTCGTCGAGCATGCTGCTGAGCACGCGTTCGGTCAGGCGGCCCGGGTCCTTGACCCGCACGCCGTCGGCCAGGGTCGCGACCGGCTCGATCAGGCGGCGGTCGCCCTTGAGCGCGCGCGCCATCGAATCGACGCCCTCGACCTGGGCACCGATCACGCGGATGCGGCGCGCCGCAGGGGTGCGCGCCAGCAACTCGGATTTCAGCGCCAGCACCACGCCGGCGGCCAGGCCGCCGCCGCCGATCGGCACCATCACCACGTCGGGTGCGAACGCAGCCAGTTCCAGGCCGACCGTGCCCTGGCCGGCGATTACGTCGGGGTCGTCGAAAGCCGACAGCAGGCGGTAATCGTGTTGGTCGGCCAATTCGATCGCGAACGCCTTGGCCTCGTCGTAGGTCTCGCCGTGCAGGCGCACGGTGGCGCCCCAGTGGGCGACGCCGGCGATCTTGGTCTGCGGCGCGCAGCGCGGCATCACCGTGATGACGTTGATGCCCAGGCGATAAGCCGCCCAGGCCAGGCCTTGCGCATGGTTGCCGGCGGAGGCGGCGATCACGGTGCGGTGATCGCCGCGTTCGCGCGCGGCCAGCAGGGCGTTCAGGGCGCCGCGCACCTTGTAGGAACCGGTGCGCTGCAGGTTCTCCAGCTTCAGCCAGCAGCCGAAACGTTCGGCGTGGTGCAGCGGAGTGGGTTCCAGATAACGCCGCAGCCGTGCCTGCGCCGCCAACAGATCGGCGGCGCTGACTTGGGCCAGGCTGGCTACGTCGCAGTCCACGGCGTCAGACCGGAGTCAGCCACGAGGTGTAGCGCGATTCCTCGCCCCGCACCACGCGTGCATACAGGGCGGCGAGCTCGCGCGTGACCGGGTTGTCGCCGAACTCGCGGCGGTCCAGCACGGCGATCGCGGTCGCTTCGGCGGCCGTGCCGCAGACGAAGACTTCGTCGGCGTCGAGCAGTTCGTGCAGGGTCACTTCGCGCGACTGCGCGCCCGACAGTTCGATCATGGTGTCGCGGGTGATGCCGGGCAGGGCGTCGCGATGGTCGACCGAGGTGATGACGCCGTTCTTGACCATGAACACGTTGGCGCCGGTGCATTCGACGACATAGCCCTTGTCGTCGGTGAACAGCGCCTCGTCGAAACCGCGCTGCTTGGCTTCGCGCTTGGCCAGGATCGAATTAACGTAGGCGCCGCTCAGCTTCAGTGGCGGCAACGACGTGGCCGGGTTGCGCTTCCACGGCGACACGGTCAGACGCGTGCGCGCACCGCCCAGGTGCACGACCTTGGCCAGGGTCGCGATCATCAGGTGTTGGGTCAGCGGATCGACGTCGAGGCCGATGGTGCCGGTGCCCATCCAGGTCAGCGGACGGATGTAGGCGTCGCGATGGCCGTTGGCGCGCAGGGTCGCCAAGGTCGCCTCGCTCGCGCGTTCGACGTCGAAGTCGATGCCGAACATCTGCGCGCCCTTGCGCATGCGCTCCATGTGCTCGGGCAGGCGGAACACGGCCGCGCCGCCGTCGGCGGTGGCGTAGCTGCGGATGCCCTCGAACACCGCGGTGCCGTAGTGCATGGCATGGGTGGTCAGCGGCGCTTCCGGCGTATCGCCGGCGATGAAGTTGCCGTCGAACCAAATGAGTGGTTGCTGCGAAGAAGTCGGGACTTCACTGCGAGCATGGGACTCAGAACGATCAGAGGTGATCGAACGATCGTCTTCAGCGCTGGGGACTTCGCTCCGAGCGCGGGACTCAGAACCACGAGACGCGGTCGAATCATCGACTTCAGCACGCGACGTTTCACTACGAGCCGGCGCATAGGCCCGCTCGCGCATCGTCGAGGCGGCCTGCGCGGGCGATTGCGCCTCGGCTTGCGCCGGGCGCTCCAGGATTTCGGCATTCAGGTGCATGGGGAAACCTCGACAGCAAGACAGTCGTACAGCTTGGCGAGTTGGCTCTGCAGGGCGGAGTCGGCGCGGTCGCCCTCCACCGTCATGCGCAGGTGCCAACGATCGCCGTCGGGTTGCGCTTCGCCGTCCACCGACAGGGGACGGAAGCCGCGACGTTCGGCGGCGCCCAATACGCGAGCCAGCGCGCCTTCGGCCTGGCGCAGGGTCAGTTCAAGCTGGTATCGCATGGGCGTCCTCCTTCTCGGCGGTGGTGGGGGGCGTCAGGCCGACGATCGCGTCGGCGTCGTCGGCCTCGGGGTCGAGCATCTGGGCGTTGTTGTGGTTCGGCGGCACCAGCGGCCAGACGTTGGCGGCCTGGTCGATGGCGACGTGCAGCAGCACCGGGCCCGGGGTGTCGAGCATGTAGGCCAGCGCTTCCTCGACCGAGTCGGCGCGGTCGACGTACATGGCCTTGATGCCGAACGCGGTGGCCAGGGCGCAGAAGTCCGGGTTGTCGGACAGGTCGATCTCGGAATAGCGGCGTTCGAAGAACAGTTCCTGCCACTGGCGGACCATGCCCAGGGCCTGGTTGTCGAGCAGCACGATCTTGACCGGCAGGCGATAGCGCGCGGCAGTCGCCAGCTCCTGCACGTTCATCAGGAACGAGCCGTCGCCGCTGACGCAGATGACCTGCGGCTCCGGCTCGCCGTCGCGGCGCAGCGCCAGTTGTGCGCCGATCGCCGCGGGCAGGCCGAAGCCCATCGCGCCGAGGGCGCCGCTGGTCAGGTGCTTGCGCGGGTCGTCGAAGCGCCAGTGCTGGGCGACCCACATCTGGTGCTGGCCGACGTCGCAGCTGACCACCGCTTCCGGCGCCAGCTCCGACAGACGCTTCAGCAGCGAGGGTGCGTACACGCTTTCGCCGGGTGCGTCGTAGCGCGGCGTGCAGTCGCGCTTGCGCTGCAGGCAGGTGTCGCGCCAGCTGCGGCGTGCGTTGCCGTTGCGGCCGCGCAGTTGCGCGGTGCACGGCGGGGTCAGCGCGTCCAGCGCACGGCGCAGGTCGCCGTTGACCGCGGCGTCGGCGTGACGCAGCTTGCCGATCTCGCAGGCGTCCAGGTCCATGTGCACCACGCGCGCGTTCGGCGCGAACTCGGCCAGCTTGCCGGTGGCGCGGTCGTCGAAGCGCGCGCCGACCACGATCAACAGGTCGCATTCCTGCACCGACATATTGGCCGCGCGGTTGCCGTGCATGCCCAGCATGCCCAGGTTCAAGGCATGCGCGGCCGGCAGGGCGCCCAGGCCCTTGAGGGTCAACACCGCCGGAATCTGGCAGCCGTCGACGAAGGCGCGGAAGGACTCGACCGCATCGCCCAGGGCGATGCCGCCGCCGCCATAGATCAGCGGCTTTTGCGCATGCGCGATCAGCGCCGCGGCTTCGTGATAGGCCGCATCCGGTGCGCTCGGCACCGGATCGGTCGGCAGCGGCACATGCGCGGCCAGGTGGGTCGCGTCGGCGTTTTGCACGTCCTTGGGCAGGTCGATCAAGACCGGGCCCGGACGGCCCGAACGCGCCAGCCGGAAGGCCTCGGCGACCATGCCCGGCAAGTCGTCGACCCGGCGCACGATGAAGCTGTGCTTGACGATCGGCATGGTCATGCCGAACACGTCCAGTTCCTGGAACGCGTCGGTGCCCATCAGCGAGGTCGCGACCTGGCCGGTGATGGCGACCATCGGCACCGAGTCCAGCATCGCGTCGGCGATGCCGGTGACCAGGTTGGACGCGCCCGGACCGGACGTGGCTACGCATACACCGACTCGCCCGCTGGCACGGGCATAGCCGTTGGCCGCGAAAGCCGCGCCTTGCTCGTGACGGACCAGCACATGCTTGAGGTCCGACCCGTGCAGGGCATCGTAGAAAGGCATGATCGTGCCGCCCGGATAACCGAACAGCGTGTCCACGCCTTCTGCGGCCAGTGCTTGCACCAGCCAGCGGGCACCGTTCATCAGGCAGCCTCTTCCTGTCGTTCGCCGCGGGGCGCGGCGGGTGCGGCGGTCTGCGCTTTGGGCGCGGTGTCCAGCCACTTCATGTTGGCGCGCAGCTTCTTGCCGACCGCTTCGATCGGGTGGTCGAGGTCGCCCTGCTTGAGCTTCTTGTAGTTGGCGTTGCCCGAGGCGTACTCGGCGATCCACTGGCGGGCGAAGGTGCCGTCCTGGATTTCGGTCAGCACCTTGCGCATCTGCGCCTTGGTGTTGTCGTCGACGACATAAGTGCCGCGGGTCAGCGCGCCGTACTGCGCGGTCTCGCTGATGAACTCGTGCATGCGGGTCACGCCGCCTTCGTAGAACAGGTCGACGATCAACTTCAGCTCGTGCAGGCACTCGTAGTAGGCGACTTCAGGCTGATAGCCGGCCTCGACCAGGGTTTCCCAGCCGGCCTGGACCAGCTTGGTCGCGCCGCCGCACAGCACCGCCTGCTCACCGAACAGATCGGTCTCGGTTTCTTCCTTGAAGGTGGTCTTGATCGCGTTCTGGCGTGCGCCGCCGATGCCGCCGCAGTAGGTCAGGGCGAACTCTTCGGCGCGACCGCTGGTGTCCTGGTGCACGGCGTACACGCTCGGCACACCGCGGCCGATTTCGTATTCGCGGCGGACCAGCGCGCCCGGGCCCTTCGGCGCGACCAGCACCACGTCGAGGTCGGCGCGCGGCGCGATCTGGCCGTAATGCACGTTGAAGCCGTGCGCGAACAGCAGGCAGGCGCCCTGGGCGATGTTGGGTTCGATCACGTCGCGGTAGAGCTGCGCCTGGACCATGTCCGGGGTCAGCACGGCGACGATCTCGGCGCCGGCGACGGCTTCGGCCGGCGACTTGACGGTGAAGCCGTCGGCCTTGGCCTTGATCTCGGTCGGGCCGCCCGGGCGCAGGCCTACGGTGACGTCGAAGCCGGAGTCGCGCAGGTTCAGCGCATGGGCGCGGCCCTGGCTGCCGTAGCCGACGATGGCGATCTTGGGGCGGGAGGCGGTGCTGGTGGTCATGACGGTCTCGTAAGGAGGAGTGAGCGGAGAGGAGTGAGCGATGGAGCGGGTCAGGCGGATCAGGCTGGTTGGGGCAGCGGGGTGTCGATCAGTGCCGCGTCGATCTTTTTCGGGGTCGGCGATTGCAGCGGGCCGGGCGCGGTGACCGCACCCTGCGAAGCCGAACCGACCAGGCGCGCGTACTTGGCCAACACGCCGGTGGTCACGCGCGGCTCGATGCGTGCCGGCTCGCGCGCGGCCAGGTCGGCGGCGACGTCGAGGCGGCGGGTGGTGACGTCGATGCTGACCACGTCGCCTTCGCGCAGACGCGCGATCGGGCCGCCGTGCGCGGCTTCCGGCGAGATGTGGCCGACCATGAAACCGTGGGTGGCGCCGCTGAAACGGCCGTCGGTGATCAAGGCGACGTCGTTGCTCAGCCCTTGGCCGACCAGAGCCGCGGTGACCGCCAGCATTTCGCGCATGCCGGGGCCGCCGGCCGGGCCCTCGAAGCGGATCACCACGATGTCGCCGGCATTGATCCGGCGCGCCTGCACCGCGGCGAATGCGGCTTCCTCGGAATCGAACACCCGCGCCGGGCCTGCGAAATGTTCGCGGCCGTGACCGGCCAGCTTGAGGATGCAGCCCTCGGGCGCGAGGTTGCCGTACAGGATCGAATAGCCGCCGCGCGGCTTCAGCGGGTTGGAGATCGGACGCACCACGTCCTGCGTGTCGGCCATCCGAGCCTCGGCCAGCTCCTGGAAAAAGGAACGGCCGGTGACCGTCGGAATATCCTCGATCAAACCGGCCGCCTTGAGTTCGCGAGCCACCAGTGCCGCACCACCGAACTCGAACATCTCCGCGGCGGTGTAACGGCCGCCCGGTTTCAGGTCGGCGATGACCGGCGTATGCGCGGCGGCTTCGAACTCTTCCAGGTCGAAAGCGACGCCGGCTTCGTGGGCGATCGCCAACAGGTGCAGCGCGGCATTGGTGGAACCGGCGGTGGCCGAGACCGCGCGCGCTGCGTTGCGCAACGCATGGGGAGAGAGAAGCGCGCGCGGTCTCGGCCCGCCATTGCGCAACTGTTGCATGACCATTTCGCCGCAGGCGCGCGCGGCCTCGGGCTTGTCGGCGTGGATCGCCGGGATGTCGTTGAGGCCCAGCGGCGACAGGCCCAGGAAGGTCAGCACCATCGCCATGGTGTTGGCAGTGAACTGGCCGCCGCAGGCGCCGGCGCCGGGGCAGGCATGCGATTCGATGCGATGCAGCTCGGCGTCGTCGATGCGCCCGGCCGAATGCGCGCCGACCGCCTCGAACACGTCCTGCACGGTCAGCGGCTTGTCGTCCTGGCCGGCCTTCGACGGACAGTGGCCCGGCATGATCGTGCCGCCGTAGAGGATCACGGTCGGGATATCCAGGCGCGCCGCGGCCATCGCCGCGGCCGGGATGGTCTTGTCGCAACCGACCAGCAGCACCATCGCGTCGAGGCAATGGCCGGACACCGCCAGTTCGATCGAATCGGCGATGGTTTCGCGCGAGGCCAGCGAGGCGCGCATGCCGTCGGTGCCCATTGCGATGCCGTCGGTGACGGCGATGGTGTTGAACTCGATCGGCGTGCCGCCGCCGTCGTGCACGCCGCGGCGCACGTGCTGGGCCAGGTCGCGCAGGGTGATGTTGCACGGCGAAACGTCGGACCAGGTGTGGACGACGGCGACCAGCGGTCTGGCGATGGCCGCGTCGTCGAGACCGGTCGCACGCAACATCGCGCGTGCGGGGGCTCGGGCCGGGCCTTGCTTGATGGCGTTGCTTCTCACGAACGGGTGTTCCTAAAGTCGTTGGCGACAGGAACCCAGGGCCTTAAAACGAAAAACCCCGCGCCTTTCGGGCGCGGGGTCTAGGTTCTTTCGACCTGGGTTGTGTGGTTTTGCTACACGAACCCGACTCCCGCGCTTGTAAGCGAGGTAATAAGTACGAGGACGAGAATAAGCGTGGCGATGGCCGGCCCGAGTCGGAGCGCAACGCGCGCGGCGTCGTTCGAGGCCTGCTGGGCCTGGACCGAAGTCGTCTGCGAGTGGTTGTTGCGCTGCGTCATGTCAGCGAGAAGAACATGCCCGTTCTGGGCTTGTCAATAGTTTCTTGGAAAACAATCGCAGGCCGCGTAGGCGGTCACACCTCGCTTGGCGCAGCCAATGTGCTTTGCCCTTCTATTGTCGTTGCCCATGCAGTTCCCCCCTTTGGAAAAGGGGGGCAGGGGGGATTTGCTCTGGCTTTTATCTCTTCGCGAAAGCAAATCCCCCCACGCGTCGGCGCGTTCAGACTTCATGTCTGCGCCGGGCGTGGCCCCCTTTGCCAAAGGCGGCGCATGGACCGCGTGCGTTTGCTGGAAACCGTTTCAGGCGCTACCCGCCAACAAACGCTCGCGCAACGCCGTGTAGTCGGCAGCCAGCGGCTCGGCGCTCGCCGGTCGCGCCAAGGACTCAGCTAGGGCCGGCGGCGGTTCCACCGCATGACCGACCAACGGCTCGACGATGCTGTCGAACTTCGCCGGATGCGCGGTCGCGACCACCGCCCAGGGGCGCTCGTCGCCTTGCGCACGCAGGGTCTCGAGCAGGTGCAGGCCGGTCGCGGTGTGCGGGCAGGGCACGATGCCGTGGCGCTGCGGCGCGTCGCGGATGGTCTCGGTGATGGTGGCGTCGTCGACGCCGATCGCGCGCACGGTGGCGCGCAGTTCGGCATCGTCGCGGTGCCAGTGGCGCAGGCGCTCGAAGTTGCTCGGTGCGCCGACGTCCATCGCGTTGGCGAGGGTGGCGCGGGTCGGCTGGGCCAGGTAATCGGCGCCGGCGAAGTAGCGCGGCAAGGTGTCGTTGGCGTTGGTCGCCAGCACGATTTCGCCGATCGGCAGGCCCATGCGCTTGGCGACGAAGGCGGCGCAGGCGTTGCCGAGGTTGCCGGTCGGGACGATGAAGTTGAGCGGCTCGCCGCGCTCGGCGTAATGGCGCGCGGCGGCATGCGCGTAGTAGGCCGCCTGCGGCAACAAACGGCCCAGGCTGATGCTGTTGGCCGAACTCAGCGGCCGTTGCGCACGCAGGGCCTCATCCGACAAGGCTTGCTTGGCCAGGCGCTGGCAGGCATCGAAATCGCCGTCGACGCGCAGGGCGCGGACGTTGTCGCCCCAACAGCCCAGGCCGTGCGCCTGACGCGGCGAGACGCGGCCGTCGGGATACAGGATCACCACTTCGAAGCCGGGGCGGCGATGAAACGCGGCCGCGACCGCGGCGCCGGTGTCGCCCGAGGTCGCGACCAGGATCGTGGTCGACGGCGCGTCGGCTTCGCGCAAGCCGGCGAGGGCTTCGGCGAGGAAACGCGCGGCGTAGTCCTTGAACGCGGCGGTCGGGCCATGGAACAACTCGAGCAGCCAATCGTCGGGCCGCGACAACGGGCGCAATGGCGCGTCGAAGGAGAAGGCGTGCTCGCAGATCTCGGCAAGACCTTCGCGCAGGCGCGAGTGTTCGAAATACGGTGCCAGGACGGTGTGCGCCGTGTCGGCAAGGCGTTCGGCGTTGAGCGGTTGCGACAAGGGCGGGATGCGTTCGGGCACGTACAGCCCGCCGTCGGGCGCGAGACCGGCGACGAGCGCCTGGTCGATCGCGGTCGGCGGGGTGTTGCCGCGGGTGCTGAGGAAGTTCATGCGATGTCCGGAAGTGATGGTGTTGCGCTTGTTGCGGGTAGAGCAAATCCCCCTCGATCCCCCTTTGTTAAAGGGGGAAGACAAGCACGTCGAATAGGTGGAAGCCGGAAGTAGGTGAGAGCCGGAAGTCGGAAGCCGAAAGCCGAGAGCTCTTGCCGTTGCTGTTCCCCCCTTTGGAAAAGGGGGGCAGGGGGGATTTGCTCTTGCTCTGCCGTATTCCTACCCGATCACCTCCGCACGCGGTCCTGCCACCGGCGTGACATAGGCGCGCGAATCGTAGCCGGCATCGGCGAAGGCCTGCTGCATCGCCGGCGCCGCCGCAGCGGCTTCGGCGCGCGAGGCGAACCAGGCGAAGCAACTCGGGCCGGCGCCGGAGATGCTCGCGCCGAGCGCGGCATGATCCAGTGCCGCCGTCTTGACCGCGGCGAAGCCGGGGATCAACGGGGCGCGACGCGGTTCAACCAACAGGTCGACCAGGCCTTCGCGCAACAAGCTCGCATCGCCGCGCTGCAATCCGGTCAGGAACAAGGCCAGGTGCGCGCTCTGCTTCACCACCAGCGGCAAGTCATACGGGTCGGCGAGCACGGCGCGGGCGCGCCGCGTCTCCAGCACCTGGTCGGGATGCACCACGACCGCATGCAGCCACTCCGGCACCGACAGCGGAATCATCCGGGTCGAGGTCGCCATGACCACGCCGCCGAGCAGCATCGGTGCGACGTTGTCGCCGTGGCGGCTGCCGCTCGACACCGACTCGCCGTCGAGGGCGAATTCGTACAAGGCATCGCGCGACAGCGGTTGCGCCAGCACCGCATTGGCCGCGACCAGTGCGGCGACGCAGGACGCCGCCGAGCCGCCCAGTCCGGAACCGAGCGGAATGCCCTTGTCGAGTTCGAGTTCGAAGCCATGTTCGAGGCCGAGTTTTTCGCGCAGCGCGATCAAGGCCTGTCCGGCGGTATTGCGCGCGGCTTCCAACGGCAGCGAATCGGCGCCGGGCACGTCGCCGCGGATCGCGCGGATGCGTACTTCGGGCGCCTCGATGCGACGCACCGTGGCGACGTCGCGCGGCCCTTCGATCGAATGCCCGAGCAGATCGAAACCCACGCCGATGTTGCCGACGCTGGCCGGCGCGAACGCGCTGGCCTGGCACCGTTCCGCGGCGGCGCCGGAGCCGGACGAAGCGGACGAGGATCGGTACGAAAAAGCGGCGCTCATGCACGGGCTCCAAGGGTTTGCGCGATCGTCAGCAGGTCGCCGAAGACGCCGGCGGCGGTGACGTCCGGGCCCGCGCCGGGGCCCTGCACCACCAGCGGATTATCGGCGTAACGGCGGGTGCGGAACTGGATCAGATTGTCGG
This sequence comes from Lysobacter sp. CA196, assembly GCF_052078695.1. Lineage (NCBI taxonomy): Bacteria > Pseudomonadati > Pseudomonadota > Gammaproteobacteria > Lysobacterales > Lysobacteraceae > Lysobacter > Lysobacter sp. CA196. The sequence goes on from NZ_JBQJIN010000020.1 coordinate 54,068, forward strand.
TGAGCGCGCCGTGCAAGGCGGCGTGGCCCGGCGGCGGCGAGACCACGCCGACGCTGGCGCGACCCTCGCGATCGAGGCGGGCGAGGTAGCGCAGGCTCAGGCCGGCGGCGCGCGCGGCGTCGAAGCGTTGCTGCAAGGGCGCATCGAGTTCGTGCAGGCGCTCGAAGAATTCTTCCTTCGATACACTGCGCAGCGCTTCCGGCACCAGGCTCTCGACCTCGATCTGGTCCAGCGACAAGGCGCGGCCGGCTTCGCGAGCCAGGATCACCAGCTTGCGGGCGACGTCGGTGCCGGACAGGTCGTCGCGCGGGTCGGGTTCGGTATAGCCCAGCGCATGCGCTTCGCGCACCAGTTCGGAAAACGCGGTCTGGCCGTCGTAACGGTTGAACAACCAGGCCAGCGTGCCCGAGAGAATGCCTTCGACCTCGGTCAGTTCGTCGCCGGTGTCGAGCAGCGAGCGCAGGGTCTGGATCACCGGCAGGCCGGCGCCGACCGTGGCTTCGTAACGGAACTGGCCGCCGCTGCGTTCGGCCTCGCGGATCGCTTCGTAGCGCGCCAACGGGCCGGAACCGGCGTGCTTGCTCGGGGTGACGATGTGGATGCCGGCGGCGATCCATTGCGGATAGAACGCCGCGACCGCATCGCTGCCGCTGCAGTCGACGATCAGCGCATGCGGGATGTGCTCGGCGCGCACGTGGGCGGCGAAGCGTTCCAGATCCAGGGTTTCCACGCCGTCGGCGGTCAGCGCTTCGTGGGCATCGTCGAAGGCCATCGCGCGCGGCGCCAACTGCATGCGGCGGCTGTCGGCGATCGCGCGCAGGCGCAGGTCGACCTTGTTGTGGCGGCTGTCGCGCTGGAAACGCGATTGCGCTTCGTGCAGTTGCGCGAGCAGGGCGCGGCCGACCTTGCCGGGGCCGATCAACCCGATCGAGAGGCAATGCGGCGACAGCCAGAACGCCGAATGCGCCGCGCGCAGGGCGCGGGTGGCGTCGCGCGCAGCGATGGCGACCGAGATGTTGCGCTCGCCGGCGCCCTGGGCGATCGCGCGCAGGTTGATGCGCGCCTTGGCCAGGCCGTCGAACAATTGCGCGGCGACGCCGGGCGTGCCGACCATGCCGTCGCCGACCGCGGCGAGCACGCAGATGTCCGGGGTGACGGTGACTTCCTGGGCCTGGCCGTCGGCCATGGCATCGGCGAACGCGGCGACGATGGCGTCGCGGCCGCGCGCGGCCTGGTCGGCGCGCACCACGCAACAGATCGAATGCTCGGACGAGCCTTGCGAAATCATCGTCACCGACACGCCGGCGCTGCGCAGCGCGCCGAACAGGCGCTCGGCGGTACCGGGCACGCCGACCATGCCGTTGCCGATCAATTCGAGCACCGCCAGGTCGTGGACCAGGCTCAGGCCTTTGACCGGCGCCGCATCGGGTTCCGACACCAGGCTGATCAGGGTGCCGGGCGCCTGCGGGTTGCGGGTATTGCGGATGCGCAGCGGGATGCCGCGTTGCTGCACCGGCGCGAGGGTCTGCGGATGCAGGACTTTCGCGCCGAAGTAGGCGAGCTCGCAGGCTTCGGCGTACGACATGGTCGGTAGACACACCGCATCGGGCACCAGGCGCGGGTCGGCCGACAGCACGCCGTCGACGTCGGTCCAGATCGTCAATGCATCGGCATCGAACAGGTTGGCGAAGATCGCCGCGGAGTAGTCGCTGCCGTTGCGTCCGAGGGTGGTGTCGCGGCCCTGTCCGTCGCGGGCGACGAAGCCGGTGACGACGATATCGCCGTCGGCATGTTGCTTGCGCCAGTCGGCGAGGCGCGCACGGCTCAGCGCCCAATCCACGCCGACGCCCATCTCGCCCGGATGCACCACCAGCACCTCGCGTGCGTCGAGCCGCGTCCAGCCCGCGGCGTCGCCGCCGAGCGCGGCGTGCATGAGGTGCGAGGACAGCACCTCGCCGAGGCCGGGCAGGGCCTCGCCGTGGGCGGGGTCGGCTGCGTGCGCCAGCGATTCGAGCGCCGCGCGCAGGGTTTCCAGCTCGGCTTCGATCGCGGCCTTGGCGCCGTGTTGGTGCTGGCTGTCGAGGGCGTCGGCGGTGTCTAGGTGGCGCTGGCGCAACTGCGACCAGGCCGGAGCCCAGTCCCGGCCGGCGCGTGCGCTGGCGACCAGGGCGACCAGGGCGTCGGTAATGCCTTGCATCGCCGAGACCACGACCACGCGTTGCGGCGCGCCATCGTCGAGCAGGGCGGCGGCGGTGCGGTAGCGGCCGGCGTCGGCCAGGCTGCTGCCGCCGAATTTGTGGGCATGGCGTGCGGGCGCGCGGGCCGGCGCATAGGCCGAGCCCTGCGCTGGCGGCGAGAAGGCTTGCGCCGGTTTGGACGCTTCGGCGTCGGACCCAGCCGCTTCGGGCTGGTCGTCTAGAGCGGGCTGAGGCTGAGCGGACGACATGGGAAACTCCTGTTGGAGCTCCGTGTCCCGGTTCGGGTGAGGCTGGCAGCCCGCACCCTGGTCGGGTGCGGAGCGGCGTGGTCGATTAGCTGGACACGCCCGTCCGCACCTTGTGAGAGGTGGTACCGGTACCGGTGGTGGTAATCGACATCGACGCAATCGCCGATACCCCGCCTTGCGGCTGGGTCGAGACGTTGCGGGCGATGGCGAAGGCGGGGTGCATGGGGCTAGCAATACCCCGCCGTTGTGCGGCGCGTCAAGTGGGGGTCGGCGAGAATGTGGCGAACGGCGGAATCGGCCGCCGCCCGGTCCCTGTGCGCAGGCGGATGCCGACCTGGGGCGTGGGGAGGCGCCGGCGCGGACTCAGCGGCCGTAGTTCGCGGTGATCCGTGCCTGGCCGATGACCTGGTCGCGCAGCATGAAGGCGGCCAGGGCGCCGCCGGCGTTGCCGTCGACCTTGAGCTTGTCGACCTTAAGCGCCCAGACGGTGAATTCGTAGCGGTGGGTGGTGCCCACGGGCGGGCAGGGCCCGGCATAGCCGGCCCGGCCGAAATCGTTGCGGGTCTGCACCGCGCCGGGCGGGAAGGCTTTCGCGACCGAGCTTGCGCCGCTGTCGAGAAACGCTGCCTTGACCGGAATATTGACCACCACCCAATGCCACCAACCCTTGCCGCCCGCCGCATCGGGATCGTGCACGGTGACCGCGAAGCTGCGGGTGCCGGCCGGCGGGTTGTGCCAGGCCAGGGCCGGCGAACGGTTGCCGCCCTTGCAGCCGAAGCCGTTGGACACGAAGCGCGCGTCGATCGTGTCGCCTTCGCGGATGTCCGGGCTTTCGACGACGAAGTCGGCGGCTTGCGCGAGCGGCGAAGCGACCAGCTGGGCGATGGGCAGGGCGATCGACAGAGCGTGGCGCAACAGGTTCATGGCGTGGCATCCGTGTGGGCGATGGACCGAGGCGATGGCATCGGCGGGTCATGGGCGTGCATGCGGCACGATCACGGGAGAAAGCGTCGGCGCATTATCGCCAGCCGGCGTGGCCTGGCGAGTGTCGGCGTGTCAGGCGTTGCTCAGCTGCCCCACGGCGGCGGAGGCGCCGGCACCGGTTGGGTCAGGTCGAATTCGACCCGGAACAATCGTCCCGGGCGAGCGAGTTCGTAGACGAAGCGGCGCGCGTCGATCTCGATGGCCCAGACGTTGGGAATCGAGACCGCGCGGTCGAGCTTGCCGAACAAGGCCTTGCTTTCGTCGTCGGCGGGAAACTCGTAGCGGCCGGCCACCAGCGACTGGCGCCAGTCGCCGCCGTACAGGGTCATCGTGTCGGCGCTGCCGTCGGCATGGCGATGATCGTGCTTGAAATTGAAGCGCGCGCCGTCGTCGCGCAGCACCCAGGTGCGCGAGCGGTCGTCGCCGACATGGAACGGCACCCGGATTTCATTCGCGCCGCATTCGCGGACGTGCATGACCAGCGGCTTGCCGGCGAAGAGGTTGTCGGCGCTGTTCGGGGTGTCGACCACGACGCGCCCGGCGAAAGCTTGGCCGCACAGCGGGCGCAGGCGGTCGAGCAGGCCGGAGCGGTGGCTCGCGGCGGCGGCGGGCGCGGCAGCGCCATGGGCCGGGTCGGGCTTGGCGGCCGGGCTGGCGCAGGCGGACAGGGCGAGAGCCAACGGGGCCACGACCAGCGCAGCGAGGATGGGCAGGAGGTCGGCGCGTCGGCGCGGCAGGGAAGGTTTCATCGCCGAACCCTAGCCGGCTCGCCCGCGGCGGGCAATCGCCGCAAGCCGTCTCAGAGCGGCCGCCTCAAGCCCGTACGTGGCCCGCCCGTGGCCCGCCCGGATTGGCGCCGTCGTCGGTTTCCATGTCTAATGCGTGTTGAAGCGGGGGTACCGCCGGCGGCCTGAACGGCCCGGTGGTTGAGACAGACCCTTCGAACCTGATGCGGTTTAGACCGCCGTAGGGAAGCTTCGCCGGAGGCGCCGTCAGCGCGTCCGCGCGCCGCCCGCTTCGTCCCGGCTCGAATGAGCCAAGCTCAAAGAGCTATCCACAGGACGAACTCCGATGAATGCGGTGCCCAGCGAACTGATCCAGCAAGCCGATAAGCTGTCGGCCGACGTCACCCGCCCGATCCCCGGCTCGCGCAAGATCCACGTGCAAGGCTCGCGTGCGGACCTGCAAGTGCCGATGCGCGAGATCGCGCTGGCGCGCACTCCGACCATCTTCGGCGGCGAAGACAATGCGCCGCTCGCGGTCTACGACACTTCGGGCATCTACACCGACACCGGCGCGGTCATCGACCTCGCCGCCGGTCTGGCGCCGCTGCGCGCCGGCTGGATCGCCGAACGCGGCGACACCGAAGCGCTGACCAGCCTGTCCTCGGAGTTCGGCCGCAAGCGCGAGCACGACCCCAAGCTGGCGCACGTGCGTTTCGGCAACCGGCCGCTGCCGCGTCGCGCGAAAAACTTCGGAACGGCCGGCGCCGCCAACGTCACCCAGATGCATTACGCGCGCCGCGGCATCGTCACCCCGGAAATGGAATACATCGCGATCCGCGAAAACCAGCGCCTGGAAGCGATCCGCGAAGGCCATCTGCTGACCCAGCACCCGGGCCAGAGTTTCGGCGCGAACATCCAGAAGATCATCACTCCGGAATTCGTCCGCGACGAAGTCGCGCGCGGCCGCGCCATCATTCCGAACAACATCAACCACCCGGAAAGCGAGCCGATGATCATCGGCCGCAACTTCCTGACCAAGGTCAACGCCAACATCGGCAACAGCGCGGTGTCTTCGGGCATCGCCGAGGAAGTCGAGAAACTGGTGTGGTCGATCCGCTGGGGCGCCGACACGGTCATGGACCTGTCCACCGGCAAGCACATCCATGAAACCCGCGAGTGGATCATCCGCAACTCGCCGGTGCCGATCGGCACGGTGCCGATCTATCAGGCGCTGGAAAAGGTCGACGGCCGCGCCGAAGAGCTCAACTGGGAGATCTTCCGCGACACCCTGATCGAACAGGCCGAGCAGGGCGTGGACTACTTCACCATCCATGCCGGCGTGCTGCTGCGCTACGTGCCGCTGACCGCCAAGCGGGTGACCGGCATCGTCTCGCGCGGCGGCTCGATCCTGGCCAAGTGGTGCCTGGCGCATCACAAGGAGAATTTCCTCTACACCCACTTCGAGGAAATCTGCGAAATCATGAAGGCCTACGACGTGGCCTTCTCGCTCGGCGACGGCCTGCGTCCGGGCTCGATCGCCGACGCCAACGACGCCGCCCAGTTCGGCGAGCTGGAAACCCTGGGCGAGCTGACCAAGATCGCCTGGAAGCACGACGTCCAGACCATGATCGAAGGCCCCGGCCATGTACCGATGCAGTTGATCAAGGAGAACATGGACAAGCAGCTCGAGGTGTGCGGCGAAGCGCCGTTCTACACCCTCGGGCCGCTGACCACCGACATCGCGCCGGGCTACGACCACATCACCTCGGCGATCGGCGCGGCGATGATCGGCTGGTTCGGCACCGCCATGCTCTGCTACGTCACGCCGAAGGAGCACCTGGGCCTGCCGAACAAGCACGACGTGCGCGAAGGCCTGATGGCCTACAAGATCGCCGCCCACGCCGCCGACCTGGCCAAGGGCCACCCGGGCGCGCAGGCGCGCGACAACGCGATGAGCAAGGCGCGCTTCGAGTTCCGTTGGGAAGACCAGTTCAACCTCGGCCTCGACCCGGAGCGCGCCCGCGAGTACCACGACGAGACCCTGCCGAAGGACGCGCACAAGGTCGCGCACTTCTGCTCGATGTGCGGCCCGCACTTCTGCTCGATGAAGATCACCCAGGACGTGCGCGACTACGCCAAGGAACACGGCGTCGAAGAAGTCGCCGCGCTCGACGAAGGCATGGCCGAGAAGGCCGCCGAGTTCCGCGCCCAGGGCGCGGAGGTCTATCGCCGCGCCTGAGCGCCGCGGTAGCGGTACGAAAGTCCGGCATGAAAATCCGGCGCGACGCAGCGGTGTCGCGCCGGTGTTGCAAGGTTTCGACGACAGCGCGTTGCGCTTAAGGGTAGGAGCGGCGCAAGCCGCGACCAACCGAAGTGACGCGCGCAAGCGCAGTAGCCCGAAGCCCTGATCCGCGGATGCTCGGCCCTTCGCTGCGAAATCTCGAAGCCGAATGCGGTCCGGATGCCTGCCGCTTCGGCTTGGATTCGTGGTATTCGGCGTCTTCGGCTGGGTCGCGGCTCGCGCCGCTCCTACCCTTGAAGCGGTTGCGCGGCTGCCCCCCTCTGTGCGCCGTCCGCCAAGTCCTGCACACTCTCGCCGCATGAGCGACCGCAGCTACACCTCCCTCAAATGGCGCGTCCATGCGCGACGCCATCCCTCGGCCTTCCTGCTCGCGGCGCAACTGCTGAGCCTGCTCGTCTATCCCTTGTTCGAGCCGACCGGTAGCGGACGGGTGGTGTTCGGGGCGTTCGGCGTGCTGGTGCTGGCGTTGGCGGTATGGGTGGTCAACCGCAGCCCGGCGATCAAATGGATCGCCTGGATCATCGCGGTGCCGGCGTTCGTGCTGTCGGTGTTGTCGGTACTGTTCGCCAGCCCGGACCTGCTGATCGCCTCGTCGGCGCTGGAGGCGGCGCTGTACTTCTACGCGGCCAGCGCCCTGATCGCCTACATGATGAGCGACCATCGGGTGACCGCCGACGAGCTGTTCGCGGCCGGGGCGACCTTCACCTTGCTGGCCTGGGGCTTCGCCTATGCCTTCCTGGTCTGCCAGGCCTGGTATCCGGGCAGTTTCGTCGGCGCCGAGCGCCCGGGCGAGCCGCGCACCTGGCTCGAGCTGCTGTTCCTGAGCTTCACCAATCTGTCGGCGGTCGGCCTCGGCGACATCCTGCCGATCAGCCCGGCGGCGCGGGTGCTGACCATGTTCGAACAGCTCGCCGGGGTCGGTTATATCGCCGCGGTGGTGTCGCGCCTGATCGGCCTGACCATCCTGCGCAACGACCGGTCGTGAGGCCTTAACACCCCCGGGTTACAGGAAAATGCGTGGGCCTGGGGCCCTTTTGGAACGATACGTTCCGGCGTTTCGGCCGGTTTGGCGCCGCCTGCGTCACTCGAACAGGTCCGGCTCAGCTTCGCGGACGCTAGAATAGGCGGTTCCAACGCGCTTTTCCGATTGCGCCATCGCGCCATGCCGGATATGTCGGTTTGTCGTTTCGCCGCCCATGCGTTCAGGCACATGACCGGCGGCGGGCGAGTGCGCATCATCAGCAGGATTCATGCCGCGAATTCACGAGCCATCGTTACCGCCTCCGCCCGCCGAGCAGCTGCGGGTGGGGGAGTGCCTGGTCGACATCCCCTTGCGCGAGATCCGCGCACCGGGCGCCCGTCGGCCTCGCCGCATCACGCCCAAATCGATGGGCGTGCTGCTGGTGCTCGTCGAACACGCCGACCGCGTGGTCAGCCGCGATGCGCTGCTGACCGAGGTCTGGCCCGACACCTTGCCGACCGACGACGTCGTCACCCAGGCCATCACCCAACTGCGCAAGGCCTTCGACGAAGACCGCGGCAATCCGCGCTACATCGAGACCATCGCCAAGAACGGCTACCGCCTGCTGGCCGAAGTCGAATGGCTGCCGCAGGAGAGCGCGTCCCCGACGCAGTACGAGCCGGCCGACGACGTTGAATTATCGACCGCACCGGCGGTGCCGGTCGACGAACACGTCGAACCGGTGCCGTTGCCGAGCCATCCACGTCCGCGCGGCACTTGGCGTTCGATCGTCGGGGTGATCGCGCTGGTGATCGGCCTGGTCGGCGGCCTGGTGTGGTGGTCGCTCGCGCGCCAGCCGCAATCGCGCGCGGCCGCGCCGGCGGTCGATCCGGCGCGCGCGACCAACACCCCGCGTCCGTATCGCTTGATCACCTCGATGCCCGGCTTCGAGCTCGCCCCGACCTTGTCCCCGGATGCGGCGATGGTGGCCTACGTGGCGATCCCCGACGGCCAACGCGGCACCGCGATCCTGGTGCAGACCACCGACCAGACCCCGCCGCGCCAGCTGACCCAACCGAACGGCCAGGCCGAGGACAGCGCGCCGGCGTGGTCGCCGGACGGACGTTCGATCGCCTTCCTGCGGTTGGAACCCGGGGTGTCGTGCCGGGTGCTGGTGATCGCCGCCAATGGCGGCGCCGAGCGCGAAGTCGGCAGCTGCGATTCGCGCAACCCGCCGACCTTCGACTGGACCGGCGACGGCCGCGGCCTGATCTTCGGCAGCATGTGGACCCCGCAGGGCATCGTCGGCATGCGCGTGCTCGACCTCGCCAGCGGCGAGTGGCGCGCGGTGCCTTACCAGCCCGGCGCCGGCAACCTCGACCTGTCGCCGCGGTTCTCGCCGGACGGGCGTTGGCTGGTGTTCGTACGCAACAGCCCGCAAGGCGATTTCTGGCGCTTGCCGGCCGAAGGCGGCAAGGCCGAACGGCTCAGCCACCTCAGCGCCGATGTGCGCGGCTGGGACTGGCTGCCGGACAGCCGCAACATTTTGTTCGGGCGGATGATCGACGGCGATACGCGCATGTTCCGTCTCGACCTCGACACCGGCCAGGCCCGCGACCTCGGCATCGAGTCGGCGCAGGCGCCGGCGGTTGCGGCGGCGCGACCGGCCGCGGCCTTCGTCCAGCGCAAACCCTATTTCGGCCTGTTCCGGGTGGTGCTCGGCGACACCTCGCAAGGCGCGGTGCACGTGGTCGACCCGCTGTTCCCGTCCTCGGCCCGCGACATCCTGCCGACCATCGCCCCGGACGCACACCAGATCGTGTTCGTCTCCGACCGTTCCGGCAGCACCCATCTGTGGTGGGCCGACATGGACCAGCCCGATTCGCTGCGCATGCTGCAAGGCGTGCAGCCCGGCACGCGCTATGCGCCGTCGTGGTCGAGCGACAGCGCGCGGGTGACCGTGGTCGGGTCGGACGCGGAAGGCCGCAACGTCGTGCACGAGATCGTCCCGGCCAGCGGCCGCGTGACCCGCCTGCCGGTGCCCTTGCCGGACCCGATCCAGGCCGTGCAGGTGCCCGATCCGCATCGCCTGCTGGTCCTGGCCGGCACCGGCGACGGCCGCCTGAGCCTGAATCTGTTCGACCGCCGACTGGCCCCTTGGCGCCTGTTGACCCAGCTGGCCGACGTCTCCGAGGTCCGCGTCGACGGCGCCCGTAACCGCTTGCTGTTTACCCGCCAGACCGAGGCCGGGCTGTGGCAGTCGGACCTGGGCCTGACTCCGGCCAGCGTGCGTCGCATCGACGACGGAGAACCGGTCGCCGACCGCTACCGACTGTGGGACGTGGCGACCGAGACCGGCGAGCTGCGCTATCTCGACCAGCAACCGACCTGTTTGTCGCTGCTGCGGCGGATCGCCTCGCCCGAGCTTTCGCCCTCGGTGCTGTGCCTGGACCAAAGCCGACGCTCGGCGATCAACGGATTCAGCCTGAGCCCGCGCGGCGACACCGTTTATCTGGCCCTGGCCAAGTGGGATGGCGCTGATATCGGTTACATGGACCTGCCCGAAGAGCCGAAGACTTTCGTGCCGGGTTGGCTCAACTGATTGATTCTGTGAGTAAATATACTTTCGGAAAAGCTTCGGTTGTGACGTCGTTCCGAATTCGCCTAACTCTCCGTCAAATTTCTGAAGTCGGGCGCCGAAGTTAGGCAAAACAACACCTCATTCTCGGCACATGAGGTGGACCAATGGAGCAAGCATTGTGGGCGGATCGCGGACAGCTGTTGCAGCTGGACGCTCAGGATCCCGCCATTCAGGCCAGTTGCGTCGGCGTCTCCCGTCTCGGCAGCGCCCAGCTGTCGGGCACGCATTTTTCGATCTGGGTCCAGCTGCGCGGCAGCTCCTGGGTCGAAGCCAAGGAAGGTAAGTTCCGGCTCAAGCGCGGCGACTGGATCGCGTTCGAACGCGACTCCAAGCCGGTGCTGCAGGCCGACCGCTACGGCGTCTGCGTCGGCCTCAACCTGACCGCCGACGCGATCAAGGCCATGACCCGGCTTGCCGAGTGCAGCCTGTATGCCGGCCGCGGCCGCATGAGCCGTCACGACGCCCGCATCGCCCTGCGTCTGTGGCGCCAGGCCCATGCCCGCAACGGCGAGGCCGACGGTGGCCTGGACATCAACGCCCTGCGCCCGATCCTGCTGCACCTGGCCGGCGTCCAGCGCGAGCTGACCGCCCGCATCCAGCGTTGCCCGGGCCGCTCGCGCAGCCGCAAGCGCCAGGTGTTCGGTCGTCTGCAACGCGCCCGCCTGTACCTGGAAGGCAATTGCGACCGCGTGGTGCGGATCAGCGAGTTGGCCGAACTGACCAGCTTCTCGAGCTGGTACTTCTCCAAGACGTTCCACAGTCTTTATGAGGAGAGCCCGCAGGCGGCGTCGGCGCGCATGCGTCTGGAGCACGCGGCCGATCTGCTCAAGAACACCTCGATGATGATCGGCGAAGTCGCCGCGGCGAGCGGTTTCGACAACTGCTGCAGCTTCGCCCGCGCCTTCCGCGCACGCTTCGGCACCTCGGCCACGCGTTACCGCAGCGCCGCGGCCAGCGCCAAGTTGGAAGCGGCGAAGTTGGAGCCGGCGAAGCCGGCGGCCGCACCGCTGCGCAAGGCCGCATAAGCCAGGTCGATACGCGTCGTACGCAACACCGCAGTACGCAAACAGGACGACCGCTGAAGTTTCGAATGCGCGCCGCGCGCGCATCGAAACTTCGGCGAGGATCGTGGCTCCGGCCACGAGCGCAGGGCCAGCCCGGTACGATCGCTGCACGCGGTCTCCCAGCACGCAGCGCCCCATTGCGATTTCTTTCTCCAGCAACCTGCGCTGAATCGTTGCGCAGCGATGCGCGACGCGAAGCGGCGATCTTCGCCGTCGGAATTTATCGATCGTTCATGCCGGGCGCAGCGACAGCATCGGCAAACTTTCTCGTCTACGCGCGCAAACCGGTGCATCGCTTGAGTGCTTCGCCGCATCGGCTCGCTCTCGACGATCGTTCGCGGCGCATGCATCGGGTTTTTATCGGCGCTTGATTACGCGATTGCGTTGTGACCACGACCGCGACGACTCAATCGGCAAAGTCTCCCGGCCTCAAGGGCAAAGCACCATCGGCTTTCGGGTCGTACTTTTGCAAAGCGTTTTAACACGCCCATAACGAGATTACTGGAGAGAGATAGATGAACCATCGCAGTCTGCGCCCCGCGGCGCGGTACGGCTTGCTGCCGTCCGCCATCGCCACGGCGTTAGTGACGGCCCTGATTCCGGCAATCGCCGGCGCACAGGAAGCCGACGCCTCCAATCAGGCCACCACCACCCTCGACCGCATCGAAGTCACCGGTTCGCGCATCCGTCAGGCGAATCTGGAAACCTCGCAGCCGGTCGTCACGATGACGCGCGCCGACATCCAGAAGCAGGGCTTCACGAGCGTCGCGGACATCGTCCAGAACATCACCGCCACCGGTTCGCCGGCGATCTCGCGCGCTGACGCGCTGTCGTCGGGCGAAGACGTGGGCGGCCAGTACGTCGACCTGCGCAACCTCGGCCCGCAGCGCACGCTGGTGTTGATCGACGGCAAGCGCATGGGCATCAGCTCCAGCGGCTATTCCGACCTGGCAGCGATCCCGAGCTCGATCGTCGAGCGCATCGAAGTCCTCACCGACGGCGCTTCGGCCCTGTACGGTTCGGACGCGATCGCCGGCGTGGTCAACATCATCACCCGCAAGCGTTTCGACGGCCTCGAAGCCAGCGCCTACCTCGGCCAGTACGGCCAGGGCGACGGCAACAAGGAAGTCTATAACTTCGTCGTCGGCCAGACCGGCGAGCGCGGTTCGGTGACCTTGGGCGCCGAGTACAGCAAGGAAGATCCGGTCATGGCCCGCGATCGCGCCTTCACTCGCTACCCGAACGGTCGTGGCCATCCGACCCCGGACATCGGCCCGAACGGCATCCGCACCAACGGCTGGAGCGCGATCAACCAGTGGGGCACCCTGTTCGACAACGCAGACAATGCGTTGACCGCGAACCGTGGCACCACCGATACCTCCAAGCTCGCGAACTTCCACGCGACGAACCCGCTGACCGACTACACCAACGCCAACGAGGAGATGTATCTCTCGACCGGCCTGGAGCGTCGTTCGGTGTTCGCCAACGCCGAGTTCGACATCACCGACAACCTGCGCGCCAAGGCCGACGTCCTGTACACGGACCGCGAAGCCACCCAGCAGATCGCCGGTTATCCGTTCCGCTCCACCGGCTTCAGCGATCGCTATGAAGGCGACCTGAGCCTGAAGGCCGGCAGCGCGTTCAACCCGCTGGGTTACGACGCCGACTTCTACCGCCGTGGCTGGGAAGTGCCGCGCCAGACCAAGTCCGAGCTGACCACCTACCGCTTCAGCGGCGGGCTGGAAGGTTCGTTCGAACTGGCCGGCAAGCCGTGGGATTGGGACGCTGGTTACATGTACAACCAGAACAAGGGCGTCAAGACCGGCACCGGCAATCTGTACCTGCCGCACGCCGAGAAGGCCCTGGGCCCGTCGTTCATCGACGCGAGCGGCGTTGCCCGTTGCGGCACCGCGGCCAGCCCGATCGCCGACTGCCTGGCCTGGAACCCGCTCCTGGGTCCGGACGTCAATGCACCGGGTTCGTTGAACAACAAGGATCTGCAGAAGTACCTGTACCTGCCGACCCACGACACCTCGACCACCAAGACCGAGGTCTACAGCCTCAACCTCAGCGGCGTGCTCGCCACGCTGCCGGCAGGCGACCTCGGCCTGGCGGCCGGTTACGAGCACCGCAAGGAATCGGCGCACTACTCGCCGGACGCCCTGCTGCAGTCGGGCCTGAGCACCGACCTGGCCGGTAGCGAAACCCAGGGCGGCTACTCGCTCGACGAGTTCTACGTCGAACTCGCCGTGCCGGTGCTGGCCGACGTGGCCTTCGCGAAGGAACTGTCGTTCAGCCTCGCCGGCCGTTACTCGGACTACAACACCTTCGGCGACACCACCAACGGCAAGTTCAGCCTGAAGTGGAAGCCGATCGACGACCTGCTGGTGCGCGGCACCTACGCGACGGGCTTCCGCGCCCCGACCGTGGCCGACCTGTACGGCGGCGTCAGCGAGAGCTTCGACAACTACACCGACCCGTGCGACACCTCGTTCGGCTCGGCCGTGCGTAACCCGCAGGTCGCTACGCGTTGCGCAGGCGTGGTCCCGGCGAACTTCCGCCAGGTCGCTTCCGGCGGCCGTCCGGCCACCGGCCCGAACGCCCAGTCCGACAGCGCTTTCCTGTCCGGTTCGAACCCGAACCTGATGCCGGAAACCTCGAAGTCGACCAGCATCGGTTTCGTCTACAGCCCGAGCTACGTCAGCGGCCTCGACGTCAGCCTGGACTGGTGGAAGATCAAGATCGAAGACGTCATCGCGGCTGAAACCGTCACCTCGATCCTCAACAACTGCTACGTGCTCGGCATCGATTCGGCCTGCAGCCGCTTCGAGCGCGATGCCGATGGCCAGGTCGTGGGCGTGACCCGCAACCTGATCAATGGCGGTTACCAGGAAACGGCCGGTTACGACCTCGGCGTCGCCTACCGTCTGACCGACACCCGCTTCGGCAACTTCTCGTTCACCTGGAAGACGACCTACGTCGACTACCTGGAATACAAGCGCGATGGCGAGTCCACCACGCCGGTCGAGCAGCGTACGAGCTGGGTCGCCGACGGCCTGAGCAACTTCCGCGTGCGTTCGAACTTGAACGCCGACTGGAGCCGCGGCGACTTCGGCGCAAGCTGGGGCGTGCGTTACTACTCCGGCCTGAAGGAAGAGTGCGCGTATGACCTGAACGGCGGCGCGGAATGCGACAAGCCGAACTACCAGTCGGGTTACAAGGGCATCCAGCCGATCCGCGAAGTGGGCGCCAACACCTTCCACGACGTGCAGGTTCGCTACAACACCCCGTGGAACGCCACGGTGGCGGTCGGCGCGAACAACGTGTTCGACCACGTCGGCCAGACCATGTACAGCCAGCCGAACAGCAGCTTCGCCTACAACGGCAGCTTCGACATCGGTCGCTTCGTGTACATGAAGTACACCCAGCGCTTCTGATAAGCGTCAGGTAGTACCGCAATACGACTACGGCCCCGAAAGGGGCCGTAGTTTTTCGTGTCGCAAACAACCGGTGAGGTTGTGGCCGTTGGTTCTGGCCGATTAGCGGGGAGGAAGGGAATGGCCGAAGAAGGCAGTACTCTGAGCTGCCGCTTCTGGAAGGAGCAGAAAGTAGCTGCTTTAATAGCTATCGCAAGCGGGCTTTATTCTGGTTTGGTCATGGTTCTTTGAAAGGAATGTTGTTCGCCTTGTTCCTCATGGCGACTCAACAACTGCCGATCCTTTTCGACTACTGGAAGGGTCGTGAATAGCGCCGCGCGGATGGGCCCGATAGAACGAAACTGAAGAACGATGCCATGACCCTTCGGCGGTTGCTCGGTACCGAAATTTATTTATTCTTTGTGGCGGTAATTACGGCAGTGGTTTATTGCTTCGTTCAGGGGCCGGAAGCCGCCATGTATGCATTTTCTGGCTGTTTCGGAGCGCCTCAGCCGATCTTGTGGTACCGATTTTTGCGGCAGCGATGGCGAAAAGGACCTGGCGACTAACGACCTGTTGCGTTGATGATCGTTTATGCAAGATGTTCTCCGATCGAAAAATCCGGTCCCTCGATATGATGGACCGTGGGTTCTGCCGAGAAATACTCCTGCAAGCCCAGCATGAACTTCCGGTGTTCTTTGCTCGCTTCAAAGCCGGGTGCATGGTCCTCGAGCGATTTCCATTGCACGATCAGGCTGAAGTGCTGTGGGGACTCGACCCCTTGCGCGAGGACGTGACCGCAATAGCCCTTCGAGTTGGTAAGCAATGGGGCGACCTTGGCGAATGCAGGTCTGAATTTATCGATGCGTTCATCAAGGACGGGGAGTAGAGCGATCTCGTAGATGATGGTGCGCTCCAGTTGAGGTTTGCGTTCAAAGGCGCGCACTTGGGGGATGAGCCGAAGGATCAACCGCAATCACGATCTTCCCTCGAAGCCCGTTGTTGGGGCGTTCCAGTTGGGCATGGGCGAGCGGAATGTCGGAAAGTGAGTAAACGGCGCCAAGATGGGGCCGCACTTGACCGCGCTCTACCAACGCGCTCAACTCATCGAGCTTGCCGCGGTTCTGTCGCGTGAACACGAAGTGATAGCTCGCGTTCTTGCCCCAGGCCTGGATGAGGTCTTGTGGCTGGGCAATATCGACGATCGTGACGACGCGGCCAAGCTGGGCGAGCGCATCCGGGCTGTGGGACAGCGTCGTGCCGCCGATGGTGTCGAACACGACATCGACTCCACGACCCTCCGTTTCCCGCATGATGGCGTCGACATAGTCGTCCCTCTCGTAATCGATGACGACATCCGCACCGAGGCCTTGGACGAACTCAAAGTTCGCTTCCCGCACGGTCGTGAACACCTTGGCTCCCATGGCCTTTGCGAGCTGGATCGCCACATGACCGACGCCGCCGGCGCCGCCGTGCACGAGGATGCTTTCTCCCACTCTCAGCGCCGCCCGCACGACCAGTGCTTCCCATGCCGTTCCACCTACCAGGGTCAGGCTTGCCGCCTCAAGGTGGCTCAGCGAAGGGGGCTTCTTCCCGACGATGTTCTCAGAGGCAACGTGGTACTCGGCGTAGCTTCCCGGGCCATCGAATATTTGCGGGGTGTACCAGACTTCGTCCCCAGGCGAGAAGCTTGTCACGCCCGGCCCGACTTCTTCGACAACACCCGATACGTCATGCCCGGTGATAGCGGGCAACTGCACCAGATCGGCATAGTCGCCGCGCCTGACTTGGCAATCCAATGGATTGATCGACGTGGCAAGTACGCGCACCAGGACTTGTCCCACGTGCGGCACAGGCTTGGGCACTTCGCAAAGTTCGAACGCCGCCGGGCCGCCGAATGATCCGAGAACTACTGCTTTCATTGCATGTCCTTGTTTCGTTAAAAAGGGATATCGGGAATTATCGATATTATTAGGCAAAAGATCACAGATCTTTCCCTATGATCTCGGCGAGAGCACGGATAGTTGCTTCGTTGCGCTTGTAGTAGGTCCACTGACCAATGCGCCTGGCCTCGACCAAGCCCGCCCGTTGCAGCGTTGCAAGATAGTCGGACACCGTCGACTGCGACAATCCGACGCCTTCTTGAATACTGCTGACGCAGACTCCGACGGTACGGACGTCACCCTCATCCTGCGGAGGGAAGTTCCTTTCCGGATCCTTCAAGCCTTTCACGATCTCAAGGCGCGTGCGGTTTGAGAGAGCCTTGAATATTTCGATCAAATCCATAGGCGCGACGATATCGAAATTTACCGATATGTCAATGCGTGGCTGCCAAGTGTTGTGCAAGCGCACCTGGCCTATCTGCTGTTACGGGTGAATTCCGAGTGGGTGCCCGTTCCGCACGTCTTGGACACAGGCACAAATCAGTAGTGCAACGGCGGGCTCCCGTTGGTTGGAGCCCGCCAAACGCCGAACCAGATTTAAGGGCATATGCGCCCTCATGGCGTGATGCGGGATAGATCCGCGATCAGAACTTCGGCTTGTCTTCTTCCGAGGTGGCCGCGTAGCGCTCGATGGCTTCGACCAGGATCTTCTTGGCTTCTTCGGCGTTGCCCCAACCGTCGAGCTTGACCCACTTGCCCTTCTCCAGGTCCTTGTAGTGCTCGAAGAAGTGGCCGATGCGCTCGAGCCAGTGCGGGCTGACCTGTTCGATGTCGTGGATGTGGCTGTAGCCGGCGAAGACCTTGTCGACCGGCACGGCGAGCAGCTTTTCGTCGCTGCCGGCTTCGTCGGACATCTTCAGCACGGCCACCGGACGGCAGCGGATCACCGAGCCGGGGATCAGCGGCAGCGGCAGGATCACCAGCACGTCGGCCGGGTCGCCGTCGCCGCAGACGGTGTGCGGGACGTAGCCGTAGTTGCAGGGATAGCGCATCGGGGTCGACAGGATGCGGTCGACGAAGATGGCGCCGGAGGACTTGTCGACCTCGTACTTGACCGGCTCGGCATCCTTCGGGATTTCGATGATGACGTTGATCTCGTGCGGCGGATTCTTGCCGGTGGAAACGAGGTCCAGACCCATGTGTGCTCCGACTGCTGAGGCCCGCCGGAAGGCGGGCGGTGAAAGAAAGAGGGCCATTCTACGCGGCTGGGTGCTGCGTTGCAGCACGGAGGCGGGGTGGGCCCGGCCGGGTGGCGCCGGCCGCGTAAATGTCCAATCGGCGGCAAAACAGCGGCTTCGTGCGCGCATCGGCGGCCAACCGCATCTGAGCGACGCGGCCATCGAACGCCGACGGCGGCCGCGTCCAAAAGCGTCCAGGCGCCGTCCAATACGAGGTGGGGCAGGTTTCGCCGGGCGCGCTTGCCGCTCTGCGTGAGGGGTGTTAATCCTGCATTTAGATCGATACAAATGAGAGGGCGGCGATGACGTGGTGGGGCTATGTCGAGCAGGAGTTGATCGGTTTCTTCGGCCTGGGGGCCTTGCTGCAGCTGTTGGCCGAGCAGGGCTACCGGGCGCTGCTGAGCGCCGACGGCGCCGCGGCCTTGTTGTATCCGGTGATCCCGATCCTGCTGGTGTACGAACTGCTGCGCACCGTCGCCCAGCGCCGCTTCAAGCTCGAGGACTACAAGCTCCCGTTCCTGACCCTGCTGGCCAACCGGCTGATCTCGACCTTCCTGACCTTCGGCGTGGTGACCTTGTGCATCGGCCTGTTCCAGCCGTATGCGCCGTTCCAGGTCGGGATCGGCGTGCCGGGGTTGATCTACGGTTACCTGGTCTGGGAGTTCGCTCATTTCGTCTACCACTACCTCGCCCACAAGGTGCGCGTGCTGTGGTGCCTGCACTCGACCCACCACGCGCCGGTGGCGATGAATCTGTCGGTCAACTACGCCCATCTGTTCCTGGAAGCGCCTTATGCGGATCTGGTGCGCACCACGATCTGCATCCTGGCCGGGGTGGAGCCGCCGCTGCTGTTGCTGATCATGTTCGTCGACGGGCTGTGGGGGCAGTTCATCCACCTGGGCGAGCACGCACTCAAGGACGGGCGTCTGGGCTTCCTGCACCGCGTCATCCTGACCCCGGCGCACCACCGCGTGCATCACGCGCGCAATGCGGTCTACATGGACACCAACTTCTGCAATCTGCTCAATGTCTGGGACCGCGTGTTCCGCACCTATCAGCCGCAGCGCGAGGACATTCGGATCGAGTACGGCATCACCCGGCCGCTGAAGCCCGGCAGTTTTCTCGATGCCTATCTGGGCGAGTTCGTCGCCTTGTCGCGTGATGTCGCCGCCGCGCCCGGGTGGAAGAACAAGTTGCTGTATCCGATCATGCCGCCGGGCTGGAGCCACGACGGCGAGCACAAGACTGCCGAGGTCGGCAAACGCGCCTGGCTGGCGCAACAGGGGGCGCCATGAACCGCCGGTCGATCGCGTGGCTGCTGTTCGCTGCGTTCTCGCCGCTCGCGCCCGCAGCGGCGGACGAGCCCACGCGCGCCAATCTCGCCTTGCATCGCCCGGCCACCGGTTCGCCGATCTGCAAGCCCGGCGAGGAGGCGGAGAAGGCGGTCAACGGCTTGCTCGCCAGCAAGACCCACGACAAGTTCTGTTCGCTGCAGCGGCCGGCCTGGCTGCGCATCGATCTGCAATCCGAACGCGAGCTGCGCGGCTTCACCATCAAGCATGCGCAAGCCGGCGACGAGTCGGCTGCGATGAATACCCGCGCGTTCGCATTGTCGGTTTCCGACGATGGCGCGACGTGGCGGCAGGTGGCGAAGGTCGACGAAAACGTCGCAGGCATCAGCGTGCATCGCATCGCCCCGACCCGAGCGCGTTATGTGCGCCTGGACATCGAGCAGCCGGCACAGGACCCGGCCGATCCGGCGACCCGCATCTACGAGCTCGAAGCCTGGTGACAGCCATGGTGTCTGTGCAGGCCGGTCCTGGGGCTCACCCTAGCTTGGGTACGCCCTAGCTTGGATGCGGCCATACGTCTGCGTATCTAGGAGGCTCGTACTCCGTCCATCGCAGGCTTACCATGTCCGTACAGCTCGACGCCACCCGTTCCGCGCCGCCGGCCGATACCTATTGGAATGATCCGGTCGCCGTCGACCCGAACCGTCTGGCCGAGCCGCAGTCGCCAATCATCGAACCGACGGCCAGCGAGGCGACCGCGCCGGACCGTCCGGCGCTGGACGAGGCGGTGGCGATCGACGGCAGCGACACCAATCCGCAGCAGCGCAGTGAGGGCCGCACGCCGGACGGCAAGACCGTGCAGATCGATCCGCTGCACCAGGGCGCCGAAGTCTCGATCGCCCGCGAGCAGACCCTGGCCGACGCCGGCCTGGGCCGCACCTACGTCAGCACCGACCAGGTCGTGCTGACCACCGGCGCCAAGAACGACGAGGTGCAGATCACCCAGCGCGACGACGGCACCCTCGACGTCGGCATCAACGGCGAAAAATACGAGGTGCGCCTGGGCGAGAACCAGGAGCTGACGATCCGCAGCGGCGCCGGCAACGACACCATCAACGTCGCCTCGAACGTGAAGGTGAACATCGTCGTCGACGGCGGCGCCGGCGACGACCGGATCGCGACCGGCGCCGGCAGCGACCGTATCGACGGCGGTCTCGGTAACGACGTCGTCTCGACCGGTGCCGGCCGCGACGATGTATTCGGCAACAGCGGCGACGACCGTCTCGATGCCGGCGACGGCGACGACGTGGTCTATGGCGGCGACGGCGCCGACACGCTCAGCGGCGGCAACGGCGTGGACTTCCTCGAAGGCGGCCAGGGCCGGGACACGCTGGAGGGCGGCGCCGGCAAGGACATGCTCTCGGGCGGCCTCGACGACGACACCTTGCGCGGCGGCGACGGCGACGATGCGGTCTACACCGGCGCCGGCAAGGACACGGTCGACAACCAGTCCGGCCACGACACCGTGTACGCGCAACAGGCCAGCGACCTCATCAACGCAGCCACCGGCGCCCGCAACACGGTGATCAACGTCGAGATCAGCGCCAGCAAGGGCGTGACCATCGAGGGTTCGGACGCGTTTAAACAGCGCGTCGGCGCCGAGATCGAGTTCCTGCGCAGCTCGCCGAACGGCCAGCAGATGCTGGCCGAGTTCGACCGGGCCGCCGCACGCGGCAACAGCGTCACCATCAAGGAACTGGCGAACGAGCAGAACGGCTACGCCCAGACTTTCAGCAACGACGCCGACCTCGTCAACGGCAAGCCGGGCGCCGGCGGCGACGTGCAGATCAGCTACAACCCTTCGTTCCACATGGCCGAGTTCCCGGCGCCGGTGGTCGTGCTGTATCACGAGATGTCGCACGCCTATAACGGCGTCACCGGCACCTTCCAGCCGGGCACTTACCGCGGCACCGGGCCCGACAACGGCGAGGTGCCGAACGCCGAACGCCAGGCGGTCGGCCTGGAGACCAGCGCGCCGGCCTACGATTTCGACGGCGACCCCACGACGCCCAAGACCACCGCCAATCCCGATCGCCTGACCGAGAACGGCCTGCGCGGCGAGCTCGGCCTGCCGGATCGGCCGAGCTATTCGCTCTGACACAGCGGCTGGGTATCGCGACGACGATCTCAGGGGAGACGGGCGGGCAGCCCGCGTTCACCGCGGGCTGCCCGGCTTTGTCTAGGATCGTGGACGGCCGCTGTTATTCCTGGAGCGCGCTGTGGTGGCTGCAATCGTCCGCCGCCCACGCCGACCCTTCGTTCCCGACACGAGTCCTGGCATGCCGTCGACGAGATACCCTCGCATTCACCAGTTGTTCGCGTGTTCGATGGCGCTCGCCGCGAGCGCCTGCGTGCATGCGCAACCTTCCTCATCCGCGGAGTCCGACCCCATGCCTGCTGACCGCGCTTCGGCCGCCGCTCATATCGCGAAGGTGCAAGGTCGCGGCGTCGCGCTCGAAGCCGAGTTCGCCTATGCGGGTTCCAAACGCGTGTTGACGGTGAGCTATCGCCTGCGCAACCTCGGCGATGCGCCGCTCGCGGTGTTCGATCGCGGCGACCGCCATGCCGTGGCGACGGGGCGGCAGAAAGCCGGAGCGATCGCCTCGCCGACCTTGCAGATCGAGAACGGCGATGCGTCGTTGAGCCACGCGGCTGGGCCCTTGCCGCGGCCGGCGCCGATCTCGCCGCCGACGCCGTTGGCGGTTCGTGTGGCTGCGGGCGCGGAGACGGCAGGGCGTTTCGAGTTCGCGATAGCCGGCGCCGATGCGCCGAAACGACTGCGCTGGTGCCTCGGCGTGGCGACGTTCGAGGACGGCGATTTCACCGCGCCGCAAAGCGTAGGCGCAGTCGAGATCTGGCGTGCGTCGTTTGCGGTCGTCGAACGGCAACAGCTCGTGTGCACGCCGTGGTTCGATGTGGCCGCGGACGCGTTCGCGACCCGCTGAGTCGAGCGGCGGCTTAGCGTTCGCGCTTTCTGGCGTTCGCGCCTTCTGGCGTTTGCGCCTTCGCGAAGGCCGCAACGAAAAACGGCGACCGAGGCCGCCGTTTTCCGGTTGGGACAACGAGTACGCGCGCTTACTCGACCTTCACTTCTACCCGCCGCGCTTCTTCGGCGCTGCCGCCGCCGGTGGTGACCATAGGTTTGTCGAGCACGATGCGGTCGGCGCCGATGCCCTGCGATTCCAGCCAGCCCTGCACCGCTTGCGCGCGCTGCTTGGCGAGCTCGGCATTGGTCGCTGCGTTGCCGGATTCGTCGTGGAAACCGGAGATGCGCGCCTTCGTCGACGACTCGGCCTTCAGTGCCGCGACCACGCCGGCCAGATCGGCCACGGCGGTGGCCGGCGGCGTCGCCGAACCGACGTCGAAGTAGAGCTTGGCGCTGCTGGGCGACGTCGACGTGGATGCGCTGTCGACGGCCTCGGTCGGGCCCGATGCATCGATTACGCCCGAGTCCACTGGCCCGGTGGCATCGGTGGCCGGTGCGGTCAGCGCGACGTCATTGACGCCATGGGCGGCGCCCGCGTCGCTCATTCCGCTCACCGGCAACAGCGGCACCAACAGTAGGGCGACGATGTTGATGATCTTGATCAGCGGATTGATCGCCGGACCGGCGGTGTCCTTGTACGGGTCGCCGACGGTGTCGCCGGTGACCGCGGCCTTGTGCGCTTCCGAACCCTTGCCGCCGTGGTGGCCGTCTTCGATGTACTTCTTGGCGTTGTCCCAGGCGCCGCCGCCGGTGGTCATCGAGATGGCGACGAACAGGCCGGTGACGATGGTGCCGATCAGCAGGCCGCCGAGCGCCTTCGGCCCGAGCAGCAGGCCCACCACCACCGGAACCGCAACCGGCAGCAGCGAGGGCACGATCATTTCCTTGATCGCCGACTTGGTCAGCATGTCGACGGCGCGGTCGTACTGCGGCTTGCCGGTGCCTTCCATGATTCCGGGAATCTCGCGGAACTGACGGCGCACTTCCTCGACCACCGCGCCGGCGGCGCGGCCGACCGCTTCCATCGCCATCGCGCCGAACAGGTAGGGGATCAGGCCGCCGATCAGCAGGCCGATGATCACCATGTGGTCGGACAGGTCGAAGTTGAACACCACGCCCGGATGCGCGGCCTGCAGGTTGTGGGTGTAGTCGGCGAACAACACCAGCGCGGCCAGCGCCGCCGAACCGATCGCGTAACCCTTGGTCACCGCCTTGGTGGTGTTGCCGACGGCGTCGAGCGGGTCGGTGACCGCGCGCACGTCCGACGGCAACTCGGCCATTTCGGCGATGCCGCCGGCGTTGTCGGTGATCGGGCCATAAGCGTCGAGAGCCACGATCATGCCCGCCATCGACAGCATCGAGGTCGCGGCGATGGCGATGCCGTACAGGCCGCCGAGCGCATGCGAGCCCCAGATCGCCACGCACACCGCGATCACCGGCAGCGCCGTCGACTTCATCGACACGCCGAGGCCGGCGATGATGTTGGTGCCGTGACCGGTGGTGGACGCGGCGGCGACGTGCTTGACCGGTGCGTACTGGGTGCCGGTGTAGTACTCGGTGATCCAGACGATGGCGCCGGTCAGAATCAGGCCGATCAGCGCGCAGCCGTACAGGTTCATCGCACCGTGGCTGGAATCGCGCATCAGCTCGGTGGTGATCGGGTAGAACGCGATCGCCGCGAGCACCGCCGAGACGATCACGCCCTTGTACAAGGCGCCCATGATCGAACCGCCGGCTTTCACCTTGACGAAGAACGCGCCGATGATCGAGGCGATGATCGACACGCCGCCGAGCACCAGCGGGTACAGCACGCCGTTGGCGCCGACGGTGCTGGCCATCAGGCTGCCGAGCAGCATCGTCGCGATGACCGTGACCGCATAAGTTTCGAACAAGTCCGCGGCCATGCCGGCGCAGTCGCCGACGTTGTCGCCGACGTTGTCGGCGATCACCGCCGGGTTGCGCGGGTCGTCCTCGGGGATGCCGGCTTCGACCTTGCCCACCAGGTCGGCGCCGACGTCGGCGCCCTTGGTGAAGATGCCGCCACCGAGTCGGGCGAAGATCGAGATCAGCGACGAGCCGAAGGCCAAGCCGACCAGGGCATGCAGCGCTTTCTCGCCGGTCACGCCGAGCTTGGCCAGGGCCAGCCAGTAACCGGCCACGCCGAGCAGACCCAGGCCGACCACCAACATGCCGGTGATCGCGCCGCCGCGGAAAGCGACGTCCATCGCCGGGCCGATGCCCTTGCGTGCGGCTTCGGCGGTGCGCACGTTGGCGCGCACCGACACGTTCATGCCGATGTAGCCGGCCGCACCGGAGAGCACCGCGCCGAGCAGAAAGCCGATCGCGGTCGGCCCGCCGAGTGCGAACCAGATCAACACGAACAAGACCGCGCCGGCGACGCCGATGGTCATGTACTGACGGTTGAGATAGGCGCGTGCGCCTTCCTGGATCGCGCCGGCGATCTCCTGCATTCGTTCGTTGCCGGCGGGTTGAGCGCTGATCCAGCGCGCGGATACGATGCCGTAAAGGATCGCGATGACGGCGCAGCCCAGCGCCAAGGTCAAACCGTACTGCTCCAGCATGAACCCCTCCCCAAGTGTAGAAGTGGACATCACAGGACAACGGGTCGATCGTGTTGTGCCGCGGAAAGCTGTTGGCCGGTGTGCCGCGGAATCGCTTCTTGCGCTGATTGCGTGTTGCATTGCAGCGACGCCGTGTTGCGAACACGGCGGTGTCGCGACTATCGCACAGCCACCGGATGGGTGAAACCTCGCCGCCGCAGGCTCGCACGCAGGCCGATGGAGCTTCGATGGGCTTGCGACTGGTGTCACGGATCGGGCCCGGTTCGTTCCCGGGATCGACCCCGTTATCGCCTTGACCCGTGCACGCGCGCGCTGTGACGCAGCGGCTGAATGCGCGCACTGCATATCGCTCGATGCAACTCGGTGCGCGAACGCCGCGCCGATCGCGCCGCGCCGATCGCGGCCGGTTTGACACTGCCTGCGATGCACGGCTTAGATCGGTGGCGCGCATCGTGCCGGCCAGGGAATCGCCACGGTTGTGCCGATGCGTACTGCGGGCATGGCCCGCAGGGGGAGCCACGGTCGGACCCGTCCTTGCGGCGCCGACGACCGTGTGCGCTTGAGTACAGGAAAGGGTTTTCCATCGAACCTCAAGTCAGGAGATATCCATGAGCAAGAAGCTGATCGCATGTTGTGTGTTCGTGTTCGGTATGGGGCTTGGG
Source organism: Lysobacter sp. CA196 (assembly GCF_052078695.1). NCBI lineage: Bacteria > Pseudomonadati > Pseudomonadota > Gammaproteobacteria > Lysobacterales > Lysobacteraceae > Lysobacter > Lysobacter sp. CA196. The sequence continues at coordinate 79,310 of NZ_JBQJIN010000020.1, forward strand.
CTGACCGCCGCGGCCGGCGGCTCCAGCATCACCCCGGAAATGGCGCAGTGCATTTACGACTGCAAGCTGTCCGGCAACACCCAGACCTATTGCTGGGCGTGCTGCGTGCAGAAGCAGTGCCCCATTCCGGTCGAGTAAGCCCGGTGGGGTAAGGCCGATCGAGTCATCGCCGGTCGAGTCGGCCTGATCGGTTGAAGCGCCGGCCGCCGCATCCCGGCGGCCGGCGCGTTCGTGGTGGCCGCCGGCGCCTGTACCGGGGCGCCTGTCCCCGGCCGGCGAGGGTTCAGCCAATGCGTGCCAGTCTGCGCCGGCCTTGTGAGACCGGAGCCGACGATGCGATTCGTCCCAGTGCTGTTCGTTTCGATCCTGTGCGCGGGCCTGCCTGCGCTCACGACCGCCGCCACCACCGCCGACCCGGCGCCCGAGATCCAGCGCGGGCCGATTCCGGCCCAGGCGGTTGCCCGCCTGCACACCCTGCGCCAGATTCCCGAAGCCTGCGCGCGGGTCGAGGGCATATTCACCGGCCAGGCCGCCGACCCCTACAAATTCGCGGTCGTGCGCACCAGCCCGAACTGCCAGCCGCGTGCGCGCTTCGTCGACGCCGCCAAGGCGCAGCCGTCCGAAGCGAGCGGCTGGAAGTTCAACGATCTGATCCGCGTGCCCAACGCTGCCTGCCCGCAGCAACAGGCGGTGGTGCGGATCTGGCGCAAGCCGGCCTCGGCCGCGGTGCCGCCGACCCTGGATGCGCAGGGCAAGTCGCGCCTGTACCTGCAGGACGAAAAGGAAAAGGCCGCGGCCAACAAGCTCGCCGCGATTCCGATGTTCGCCGCCTCGATGAAGGTCGAGGGCCAGGCCTGCGGCGGCTGAGTAAGCATGCCCGATAAGCATCGCGCATAAAGAAAGGGCCGCATTGCGGCCCTTTCTTTTATCCCGCTTCAGTGCGGCGGCTTCGTTGCGAAGCCGCTGCGCTTACTTGGCGACCCGGCAGTTGCCGATGTGGATCAGGCGGGTGTCGGCCTGGTAGGAGTCGAAGGTGCCGACCAGGTCGAGCTTGTCGCCCTTGCGCAAAGTCATCGAGTAACCGCGCTGGTCCGAGGCCATGTGGCACATCACGCGGGTGAAGACGATGGCGTCGCGGCTGCTCGGAATGAAGCCCGGCAGCAACGAGGGCTTCATGTCGTAGAACACGCTCAGGCCGCCGCTGCCGGATTCCGAACCCAGGAAGTAGCCGCTGACACGGTAAGTCTTGCCCTTGTTGCGCACGTCGAGCATCGCGACGTTGTCCTGGACGGTCTTGGAGACTTCGTCGGCCAGCTTGATCGCCGAGATCGAGATCGGCTTGGCGCTGCCGCCAGCGGCCTTCGGCGGTGCCTTGCCGGGCTTGAGCTGGTACAGCATCTTGCACATCGAGGTCTTGATCGAGTCGGCATTGGCCAGCGCGCCGCGGCGCGTCTTCATCAGCATGGTCACGGTGCCGTCCGCCACCGCGGTCACATAGACCTGCAGGCCGCGATGGGCGACATTCGGCGACACCTCGAGCAGCAGCGAGCCGGACTCGCTGTTCGCATCGATCACGTTCATGCCGTCGGATACGGCGATGTTGTTCATCTGGCCGACCGCGCTGGCGACGCTGAGGCCTGGCACGGTCACCGAGGTCGAATACTCGGTGCCCTTGAGCGGATTGCCGGACTTGGTGAAATTGTCTTCGCACTTGCCGGCCAGGGCCGAAGCCGAGGGCAGCAAGAGAATGAGCAGCGGTAACAGCTTGCCTTTCATGAAGGCCTCCTTGATATGTCGAAACTCAGCGTCCGTGCGTCCGCCATTAAGTGCATGAACGCGCGCGATGGCAGAGTGCCGCAATCGCCCAGGCGATTCAACGGGTTTCCCGCCAGGGGTAATGTGTTGTGTGCCTATTCCTGACGCAGCGCACAGCTTGCGGCGCCCGCGAAAACTGAACTCGCGGCCGCGCAAGGCGGCCGCAGCATCGCCTGCGCGACCATCGTCGATGTCACAGTCACGTGCCGTGTGCGGCCTGGGCGTCGAGCTCCGTGGGCCGCGCGGGACGCGGCCCGCGAGCCTCGGTCGGTCTTCCTCAGCCTGCGGTTTTCAGCCTGTAGTCCTCAACAGCTGGGGTCCTGTTCGTAGCGCCGCTGCATTTCGTCGGGCTCGATCTGCTCGATGCTGTGGCCGATGTTCCAGCGATGACCGAAGGGATCGATGACCGTGCCCGAGCGTTCGCCGTAGAAGTGATCGCGCGGCGCCATCGCCAGTTGCGCGCCGGCGGCGACCGCGCGTGCGACCACGTCGTCGGCATCGTCGACATGCAGGTGCAGGGTGTGGCTGTGGCCGCGTTCCGGCTCGGGGCGGCGGATTTCGACCTCGGGAAATTCCTCGCACAGCATCAAGGTGGTGCCGCCGAGGTCGAGTTCGACGTGGCCGATGCGGCCCCCGGGTTCGACCAGGCGGAATTTCTCGGTGGCGTCGAAGACCTTGCAGTAGAACGCGATCGCGGCCTGCGCGTCGCCGACGCACAGATAGGAAAACAACTCGTGGACGGCCATGGCGGGCTCCGTGGTGGATGACGGCGCCAGCATGGCTGCGGGCCGTGCGCGAGGATTGGAAAAAATTGACCGGCGTCGAGCGGCGTTTCGCCTGCTCAGACCGGCCGGATCGGCAGATGATGCGGCGAGGCGAGCGGTGCAGCCAGATACTCGCGCGGGCTGACCCCGGCGAACTCGCGGAACTCGCCGATCAGGTGCGACTGGTCGAAATAACCGTGGTCGAGCGCGAGCTGGGCCCACGCCGGCCGCGGCGTCGCCGACAAGGCCGCGAGCAGGCGACGGAAGCGTTGCACGCGCGCATAGCGCTTGGGCGCCAGGCCGACCGCATCGCGGAAACCGGCGATGAAATGGCGATGGCTGCGGCCGCCGGCCTCGGCGATCGCGGCGATGGCCTCATCGGCGCCGGACTCGCGTTCGAGCCGGGTCGCCGCCTGCACGATCTGCGGATCGAGGCCGCGCTGCGGTCGCAGGCGTTGCTGCAGGAAGCGTTCGAACAGCCGGCGGCGAGCTTGCGCGTCCCCGGTCGCCGCCAGGCGTTCGTACAGCAGGCCGGCGGCGCTGCCGCACAGATCGCCCAGCGGCACGTGCTGGCCGGCGAGCTCGGCCGCGGATACGCCGAACAAGGCCAGCGCCGCGCCCGGGCGCAGCACCGCGCCGACCGAGGCGGCCGGCGCCGAGGTGTCCTTGATGCAATACGCGGCGCGGATGCCGGCCACGGTCGCGGCGGCATGGCGGCGGCCGATGCGGTCGTCGGCATCGGCGTACAAACGCAGCGGGGGTCCGTCCAGGCGCACGACCAGATGCATCGCGCCGTTCGGCAAGGAATGCTCGCGCAAGGCGCTCGGTGCCTGGCTCGGGCGCTCGCACACCCAGATGCGTTCGATCCACGGATGCAACGAAGCCGGCAGGGAAGGTTCGGCGCTCATGGCGGCGGGGCGATGTCGTGGTGTCGCGGAGGCGGCAGCACGATCATGCGCCCGGATTCGAGGCCTGGGGGCCCCGCGCGTTCACATCGACACCGAGCGCGCCGGCACCGCGGCGTTCTTGCACGAGCTGCCGGCGCCGCTGGCGGTGTAGTCGAAGACCTTGCTGTTGCGGACCATGAACTTGATCGCGCAGCGGCCGGCGTCCGCGGGCGGGGCCGGCGCGGCCGAGTCGCGCGCGGGTTCGGCCGCGGGCAGGAGGTAATGCAGCGAGCGGCTGTCGGCTTCGTCGCGGTACGAAAGCGGATCGCCCCAGGTGCCGACCAGCAATTGCAACGGTGCGTCGATCCAGCTTTCCAGCGCCGGGTTCGGCGTGCGTTCGCGGCGTTCGCTGGCGCGTGCGCTGCGCGCCGAGGCTTCGGCCTGGGCGCGGGCGTCGTCCTGCTGGTCGCGCAGTTCGGCGTGGACCCGGTCCATCGCGCCGGACAAGCGCGCGAGCGTGTTCTCGACTTGCTGCCGGCGCGCCGCGGTCTGGGTCTTGGAGCGGGTGCTGGTGTAACGCGGCCGCTTGCCGTCGGTCCAGAAGCGTTGCCAGGACAGCTCGACCACGGTCAGCAGGTTCGCCGCGCCGTCGAGCGGGGTCATGCCGTGTTCGGGGTTGCGCGAGGCCGGGTCGCAGGCGAAGCGCTGCGCCTGGGTCATCCAGCCGGCCGGCGTGGGCGCCCACTCGCTCGGCGCCCGGGTTTCCTCGGTGTCGTTGCGCCGATACACCTCGGTGGCGGTGCTGCGCGCTTGTCCGCGCGCGCAGTCGAACTGCAGATGGTGGACGATCTTGTCCGGCGCGGACTTGTGCTCCATGACCTCGAACACCTGGATCGAGCGCGGCGCCGCTTCGCGCGCGCTCATCGCCGCGTCGGGGCCCTGCTCGAACAGGATCCGGCTTTCTTCTTCGGGCGGCAGGGCGGTTTCGATCCAATTGCTGTCGGCATAGATCAGGCCGCGCGCGGGCCGCTCGCCATAGCGGTGCAACAGATAACCCTCGCCGGCATGCGCCGCCCCCGCCGCCAGCACGAGGGCGGCGAGGCTGGCCGACAGTGCGGCCTTCTTGGCGGCCTTCGTGGCGGTGTTCGTCCAACGGTCCATGATCGAACGTGTCCTTGGGGCGGCGACCCGCCGCCGCCCGAGGATAGCGCCGCCCCGCTCGGGCGGCGCGCTCAGGCCGGTGTCGCGGTTCGGTTAGCGGCCGGCCGTCGCAGTTCGCTCAGCCTTCGAAGGCCGGCAGTTTGGGTTTCACCGCGACGTTCTTCAGCGCCACGTACTTGGGCAGGCCGTCGCGGCCGTACGGCGGCGGGGCTTCGCCGCGGATCAGCGGCTCCAGGTAGGCGCGGGCCTTAGCGGTGATGCCGTAGCCGTCCTTACGCAGGAACCCGGCCGGCATCTTCTTCTCGTGATTGGCCACCTTGCTCAGCGGCGCGGCCTCGATCTTCCAGCGATACGGCGCGTCGGAAGTGCGCACGATCACCGGCATGACCGAGTTCTGGCCCTTCAGCGCGAACTCGACCGCGGCCTTGCCGACCGCGCGGGCCTGCTCGACGTCGGTCTTGGAGGCCAGGTGGCGGGCCGAGCGTTGCAGATAGTCGGGCAGAGCCCAATGCACCTTGTAGCCCAGCGCGTCCTTAACCCGTCCGGCCAAGTGCGAGGCGACCCCGCCGAGCTGGGTATGGCCGAAGGAGTCGTGGCCGCCGCCGGCATCGGCGACGAAGCGGCCATCGGCGGTCTGGATGCCTTCGCTGGCGACCACCACGCAATAGCCGACGCGTTCGACCGTGGCGCGGACCTTGGCGAAGAAGTCGGCCTCGTCGAAGGGGCGTTCCGGAAACAGGATCAGGTGCGGGGCCTCGTCGGCGCCCTGGCCGGCCAGGCCGGCGGCCGCGGCCAGCCAGCCGGCGTGGCGGCCCATGGCCTCGTAGACGAAGACCTTGGTCGAGGTCTCGGCCATCGCCGCCACGTCCAGGGCGGCCTCGCGCACCGACACGGCGGTGTACTTGGCGGCCGAGCCGAAGCCGGGACAGCAGTCGGTCACGGCCAGGTCGTTGTCGACCGTCTTCGGCACCCCGATGCAGGTCAACGGATAGCCGAACTCGGCCGCGAGCCGGGACACTTTGAGCGCGGTGTCGGCCGAGTCGTTGCCGCCGTTGTAGAGGAACCAGCGCACGTCGTGGGCCTTGAGCACGGCCAGCAAGCGCTCGTAGCGGGCGCGGTCGGCCTCCAGCGACTTGAGCTTGACCCGGCACGAGCCGAAGGCGCCGCCGGGGGTGTGGCCGAGGGCGCGGATCGCCGCCGCCGACTCCCGGGAGGTGTCGATCAACTCCTCGCGCAGGGCGCCGAGGATGCCGTTGCGGGCCGCCAGCACCTTGACCTTGCGGGCCCGGGCGGTCTCGATCACGGCCGAGGCCGTGGCATTGATGACGGCGGTCACACCGCCGGATTGGGCGTACAGCAGAGTTCCGTTGGGCATGGGGATTCCAGGATTTCGGCCGGATTGCGGTAAGCTGCCAGCAATATTTTGCCCGGCGGGTGAATGGCGGCTCCGAGTGTAGCGCCGCCCCGCGAACTGGCCAGCCTCGGGCGGCCGGTGGGCTGCGAGGCTGGCGTGGCGAACGCCGGCCGCGACGATTTCGTTAGTTTTCAGGAGCGATGTTGATGCGATTGGTACTTCTGGGCGCGCCCGGTTCCGGCAAGGGCACGCAGGCTGCGCGGCTTAAGGAGCATTTGCAGGTGCCGCATATTTCCACCGGCGATCTATTGCGCGGCGAAGTCGCGGCCGGTTCCAAGTTGGGTCTGGAAGCCAAGGCGGTGATGGACGCCGGCAACCTGGTCAGCGACGAGATTCTGCTCGGCATGCTCGAGGACCGTTTCTCGCGTCCCGACACCGCCGGCGGTTTCATCCTCGACGGTTACCCGCGCAACCTGGCCCAGGCCGATGCGCTCGACGTGCTGCTCAAGAAAATCGGCCAGCCGATGGACTTCGCCGTGCAGCTCGAAGTGCCGACCGAATTGCTGGTCCAGCGCATCGCCGGCCGCGCCGCCGAGCAGGGCCGCGTCGACGACAGCCCGGAAGCGGTACGCACGCGCCTGAAGGTCTACGACGACGTGACCGCGCCGGTCATCGAGTACTACCGCCAGCATGGCCGTCTGACCGTGGTCGACGGCGTCGGCTCGCTGGACGTGGTGTTCACCCGCATCATCGAAGCGCTGGAACCGGCGCCGACGGTCGGCTGACCCCGTTCTTTCTGCACTGCGTTCGCGCTTCGGCTTTGCTCCGTTTCTCGCTGCGCTGCATTCGCGCACCGGTTCTTCTCCCTCTCCCGCTTGCGGGAGAGGGGTGGGGTGAGGGCATTCGCTCTCCCAGTCGCCGCGCCGGTTTCGTGGCAGCGGGATCGGCAGCCGTGGAGCTTCTGCGCACGCCGACTCGCACGCCCCCAACCTTTGCCCTCTTGCGCAGGCGGGAGCGGGGGAGTGAGTGCCGTGCAGCAGCCGCTTGCGTTGGACCTTCGACGTTAATCCAGGACCTCGGATCTTGAAGCTACATATCTTGGGCATCGCCGGCACCTTCATGGGCGGCGTCGCCGCGCTCGCACGCGAACTCGGCCATGAGGTCGAAGGCAGCGACCAGGCGGTCTACCCGCCGATGTCGACCCAGCTCGAACAGCTCGGCATCGCGCTCAAGCAAGGCTACAAGCCGGAATACATCGGCGCCGATTGCGACGAGATCGTGGTCGGCAACGCGCTGTCGCGCGGCAACGCCGCGGTCGAACAGGTCCTCGACGACGGTCGCCGTTATACCTCCGGCGCACAGTGGCTGAGCGAACAGGTGCTGCCGGGACGCGACACGCTCGCCGTCGCCGGCACCCACGGCAAGACCACGACTACGACCATCCTGACCTGGTTGCTGGAAGCCGCCGGCCGCCAGCCGGGCTTTCTGATCGGCGGCGTCGCCGAAGACTTCGGCGTGTCCGCGCGCATCGGTGCCGGCCGCGAGTTCGTGGTCGAAGCCGACGAGTACGACACCGCCTTCTTCGACAAACGCAGCAAGTTCGTCCACTACCGTCCGCTGGTGGCGATCCTCAACAACCTCGAATACGACCACGCCGACATCTTTCCCGACGTCGCCGCGATCCAGCGCCAGTTCCATCACCTGGTGCGCACCGTGCCGCGCCGCGGCCGCCTGATCGTCAACGGCGAAGACGAGCGCCTGAGCGAAGTGCTGGCGATGGGCTGCTGGACCCCGGTCGAACGGTTCGGCCTGCAGTCCGAGTCCGAGTCCGAGTCGGCGTCCGCCACGCCGGCCTTCGAATGGACCGCGCGCTTGATCGAAGCCGACGGCAGCGCCTTTGCGGTGATCCACGACGGCGTCGAACTTGGCGAGGTGCGTTGGCCCTTGCTGGGCCGCCACAACGTCATGAACGCGCTGGCCGCCTTGGCCGCCGCGAATGCGGTAGGCGTCGACGTCGCCAGCGTATTGCCGGCCCTGGCCGCCTTCCGCAGCGTCAAGCGCCGCCTGGAAGTGATCGGCGAAACCGGCGGCGTCACCGTTTATGACGACTTCGCCCATCATCCGACCGCGATCGCCACCACGCTCGCCGGCCTGCGCGCACGCGTCGGCAGCGCGCGCATCGTCGTGGCGATGGAACCGCGCAGCAATTCGATGCGCCTGGGCGCGCATTCCGACGCCCTGGCGCCTTCGCTCGATGGCGCCGACACCGTGGTGTTCCTGCATCGGCCCGAGTTGGCCTGGGATGCGGGCAAGGTTGTGGCCGGTCTGCGCGGCGAGGGCGTAACCGTGCCCGACGCCGATGCCCTGATCGCCGCGTTGAGCGAACGCGTACGCGCCGGCGACCATGTCGTGTTCATGTCGAACGGCGGTTTCGACGGCGCGCCGAGGCGGTTCTTCGCCGCGTTGCGGGACGCGCAGGTGGCGTAGTCGCGTCGCTGCCGCCGCCTCCTCTCCAATGTAGGAGCGGCGTCCCACAGGGATTTCCTACGGTCATAAGCCGCGACCGCGGAATGCGCAGAGACTGCAACGCCGACGTCTGTGATAGAAGCAGCGCACCCTCGCGAGGGTAGGAGCGGCGCGAGCCGCGACCGCGTCCGTCCCCGAAACGGCGCTGCCCACAACGCCAGGCCAGACTGGCTTTTGCCTTTGCATAAGGATTTTGCCGTTGCTGTTGTTGTTGCCGTTGCCGTTGCTGTGCGCCGCATCGCACTAGCGAAGGCTAAAGAAGACCCAAAGGGCGGCCCGCATGGATGCGGGCCGTTTTTCATCGGGACAAGGATGTCCCGTATGAAAAATCCCTGCGCATGCACCGCCCGCGCGGGCCTGTGATTCAAAACAAAGCATTTTTCTTTGGTTACCTTTCTTTTGTTGCTTATGACAAAAGAAAGTAACCCGCCGCTTTAGTGGCGGAAGCTCTTAGCGTTTGATCTTGCTTCGCAAGAAGCCACAAGCCACAAGCAAGAGCAAAGCTTCCGCCCGCTGACGCGGCCGGGTTACTTTCTTTTGCTAAGCCCAAAAGAAAGGTAACCAAAGAAAAGGGCTCTCCTTGCAAGGGCACAAGCCCGCACGATCGATGCCGACGCAGGGATGCTCCAGACAGGCCATCCATGGCCTGCTTGCGCACGGCCCGCATCCATGCGGGCCGCCCTACGGGTCTACTGTTGATCGGCAAAGCAGCAAAGCAGATCAAAATCTGGGCAACGGCAACGGCAACGGCAACGGCAACGGCCTGTAATCGCCGACCAAGAAACCTCTGCGGCATACGCCACTGTCGGCCACAGAGCCACCAACTATCCACCCCATATCGTGGCCGCGCCCGGTCTTGGCTACACTGCGGCCATGTCCCAAGACATCGCCGCTTCCGAATCGCTCGGCCTGTTTCCCCTGCATACCGTACTGGTGCCCGGTGCGGCGCTCGGCTTGCGCGTGTTCGAGCGGCGTTATCTGGACCTGGTACGCGATTGCGGCCGGCAGGGGCGCGGTTTCGGCGTCTGTCTGATCATCGACGGCCAGGAGGCCGGCGCGCCGGCCACGGCCGCGGCTTACGGCACCGAGGCGGTGATCGAGGATTTCGGCACCGGCGACGACGGTCTGCTGACCTTGCGCGTGCGCGGGGTGCGGCGCTTCCACGCCGAGCGGGTGCGCGTGCGCGATAACGGCCTGCAGGTCGCCGAGGTGCAGTGGTGCGAGCCGGACACCAGCGAAGTGGTGCGGCCCGAGCATTCGCTGCTGGTCACCTTGCTGGAGCACCTGCTCGAACAGATCGGTGGCGAGCACGCCAAGGCGCCGCATTCGTGCATGGACGACGCGGCCTGGGTCGGCTGGCGGCTAACCGAGCTATTGCCGCTGTCGTTGACCCAACGGCAGGCCTTGCTGCAGATGGACGGGCCGCATCAGCGCCTGGATCACTTGCTGACGGTATTGCCCTAAGCCGATACGCAATCGATCGGCGCCGCGCAAAGGCGGGCGCCGGCCTTGCGGCAAACTCACGGCGCCGGATCGCTACCCGGCACTCGATACTGCGATTGCAGACGCAACACGCGCGTGCCGTTCTTCGGGTGCGCCTGCTCGATCATGGTGAAGCCGGTCAGTGCCTTGCGGACTTCGGCATGGGCGCGGCCGTCGTCGGATTGCGGCAGCCACAGCGCGGCGGCGTTGAAGGGCTTGTTCAAACGCAGGGTCTGGGTGCTGCCGACCCACAGCGGGGTGCCGTCGGACAGCACCGCCGGCGCCGGCCACAGGCGCAGGGCGTATTGCACGTCCGGGCTCGGCCCGTCGCGCAGCATCAGCAGCGCTTCGGCCTGCGCATCCAAGGTGGCCGGCAACACGATCTGGTCGCGCGGCGGCGCATCGTCGTCGAGCAGGGCGATGGTCGCCAGCCAGTCGGCCTGTTCCTGCACGCGCCAGCCGTTGGCTTCCAGGCTCGCGCGCAGCGGCGGCAAGGGGCCGGCGATCTGGATGTCGAGCGGCCAACGCTGGCGTACGTCGCTCTCGTTGCGTTGCGCGGGCAGCGTCGCCCAGTCGCGTTTCCACCACGGCCCGGCTTCGAGCACCGTGGTCGGCGTGGCGGCGGCGAATTTCGCCAGCAAGGCGTCGGCCGAGCGCGGCGCATGCCACAGCGCGGCGGCGACGAAAACGGTATAGAACAGCCAGGCCAGCGGCCGCATCCAGAACGAGCGCGCGACGTGGCGGCGATAGGCGATGCCGAGCAGCAACAGCCAGACGATGCCGAACAAGGTGCCGCCGACCAGGTCGCTGGGCCAGTGCGCGCCCAGGTAGAGGCGGGCGAAGCCGACCAAGGTGGTGACCACTCCGGCCAGCAAATACGGCCATACCCGTTGCCGGCCCGGCAGTTCGCGGGCGATCAGCACGGCGAAGAAGCCGAATACGATCGTGGTCATGGTCACAGCGACCGACGGGAAGCCGAAGCCGGCTGGCGCGGTCGGCGGGCGCGGCATGTCGATCGCCGCTTCCAGCAACGAAGTCAGGGCGAGGCCGAACACGATCGCGCCGACCCAGTGCGCCGCGGCCATCCAGCGTCGGCGCCAGCCCAGGTAAATCAACACGGCGAGCGACGCCGGACCGAGCACGGCGGCATCGCCCAGGCTCGCCAGCCCCGCCATCAAGCGGTCGGCGAGCGGATTGCGCAACGTCCACATGAACTCATGGACGCTGTGATCGATCGCCAGCGGCCCGCCGCTCGCGAGCAGGCTGGCGAGCAGGGTGAACCAGATCCAGCTGATCCCGAGCAGGCACACCGCCAGCATCACCAGCGAGGCCGATTCGGGGCGATTGGGGTCGATCAGGGCCGCGGCGTAACGGCCGAGGCGCGGATGCGCGCGGGTCCAGCGCAGAGCACGCGCGAGCAGGTTGTTGGCGTGCGAGGCGAACCAGCGCCAGGTGTAGAGCACCGTGGCCCAGACCAGGGCGACCGCGACCAGCAAGGCGCCGAGCACGATCGCGAGGCGATCGGCGACCGCGGCGACCGCATCGTAGGAAGCGCCGAGCACCCAGCCGGGCGCGAGGAACAGGGCCGACCACACCAGACAGGCGCCGAAACTCGGAATCGCGTAGCGCTTCATCGGCATCTTCAACATGCCGGCGATCGCCGGCACGAACGGCCGCACCGCGCCGACGAAGCGCGCGATCACGATGCTCTTGCTGCCGTGGCGGCGGAACAGGCCCTCGCCGCGGTCCAGCCATTGCGGATAACGCGAGAACGGCCAGCGCTGGCGCAACTGCGGCCCCCAGCGGTAGCCGACCCAGTAGCTCAGGCCGTCGCCGGCGAAGGCGCCGAGAGTCGAGCAGACCAGCGCATACGGACCGCTGATATGGCCAAGGCCGACCAGGGTGCCGACCGCGAACAGCAGGGGCAGGGCAGGCACCACGATGCCGACGATGACCAGGGCATCGCAGAACGCGATCAAGAAGATCACGACGCCTGCGGCGATCGGATTGGCCGCGATCCATGCGGTCGCGCTTTCTAGCCAGGCAGGTTCCATCGGCCGATTATAGGCAGCGATGTCTGTTGCGCGGATGACTGCCGGCGCTCGGCGGCAGGCCGTGACCAACGGCACGCGCAGGGCGGCGGGAATGGGGCATCCAGAATCGTGAAGCGCTTGCCTGGCTTTGGTTGATGCATTTGCCTGTCCCGAGTCCCGAGTCCCGAGTCCCGAGTCCCGAGTCCCGGCTACACTGACGGCATGTCCTCCGACGTCATCGAAGTTGCCGCACTCAAGGCCGACAGCTTCGGCCGTATCGCCCTGATGCGCGATCGCGCCGGTCTGTTCGTGCGCCGCGACCTGGGCCACGTGCCGTGGTGGTTGCGTGTGCCGGCGTGGTGGCTGGCGCGGCGCGAGGCGCGCGCGCTGCAGCGCGTCGACGGCCTCGAAGCCACCCCACAGTTGCTGCGCTGGGACGGGCGCCGGCTCGACCGCAGCTATCTCGACGGCGCCGCCATGTACCAGCGTCCGCCGCACGGCGACCTGGCCTATTTCCGCCAGGCCCGGCGCTTGCTGCAACGGCTGCATCGGCGCGGTCTGGCCCATAACGACCTGGCCAAGGAAGCCAACTGGTTGGTGCTGGTCGACGGCCGCCCGGCGATCATCGATTTCCAACTCGCGACCCGTGGCGACCCGCGTTCGCGCTGGATGCGCCTGTTGGCGCGCGAGGATCTGCGCCACCTGCTCAAACACAAGCGTACCTATTGCCCGCAGGCGCTGACCCCGGTCGAACGGCGCGTGCTCAAGCGCCATTCCTGGTTGCGCGAACTCTGGTTCGCGACCGGCAAGCCGGTCTACCGCTTCGTCACCCGGCGCATCCTGCATTGGGAAGACAACGAGGGGCAGGGGCCGAAGCCTTGAGGGCCGGGTTTCGGGACTCGACACTCGGGACTCGGGACTCGTTCGAGCGGTAGCTCGGCGATTGGGGCCTCGATTGCGTGCGGTGTGGCTCGCATTGGTATGGGGCTGCGCTTTGGGCTGCAACTTCGATACGAAAGCTGGTATTCGTTGAGGCGGTGACGCCGCGAGCGAGTCGGCAACGTGCGGTGTGTGTCGCGTTGGTATGGTTGTGGCCGGGTTGAGCGCTTGATTCAACGCGATTCTTGAGGCAGCGAAGCGGCCGCGTCGTGTTCGAGCCTGCGGTCCGGATTCGCGCGGCGCGAATCGGATTAGGATGAAGCCTGCTGCAGGCCAGCGCCTACGTTGGCCCCTCCCGAATCCTTCCTCTCGAATCCCGCCATGTCCACACTCTCCGGCAAGACCATCTTCATCACCGGCGCCTCGCGCGGCATCGGCCGCGAGATCGCGCTGCGCGCCGCACGCGACGGCGCCAACATCGCCATCGCCGCCAAGTCCTCGGTCGCCAATCCCAAGCTGCCGGGCACGATCCACAGCGTCGCCGCCGAAGTCGAGGCCGCCGGTGGCCGCGCGCTCGCGCTCAAGTGCGATATTCGCGAAGAAGACGAGGTCAACGCCGCGGTCGCCGCGGTCGTCGACACCTTCGGCGGCATCGACATCCTGATCAACAACGCCAGCGCGATCTGGCTGCGCGGCACGCTCGATACGCCGATGAAGCGTTTCGACCTGATGCAGCAGGTCAATTCGCGCGGCAGTTTCTTGTGCGCGCAGGCCTGCCTGCCGTATCTGCAGCAGGCCGCGAACCCGCACATCCTGACCCTGGCGCCGCCGCCGAGCCTGGACGTGAAGTGGTGGGCGCCGCATACCGGCTACACCCTGGCCAAGATGGGCATGAGCTTCGTCACCTTGGGCCTGGCCGGTGAGTTCGGCCCGCAGGGCATCGCTGTCAACGCGCTGTGGCCGCGGACGATCATCGCCACCGATGCCTTGAACCTGATCCCCGGCATTCCGATGGATCGTTGCCGCAAGCCGAGCATCGTCGCCGATGCAGTGCACGCGGTGTTGGTGCGCCCGGCGCAGGGGTTCTATGGGCGCTTCCTGATCGACGAAGAGGTGCTGGGCCAGGCCGGCGTGACCGACTTCAGTCAGTACGCGGTGGATGCGAGCAAGCAGCCGTTGCCGGATTTGTTTCTGGATTGATCGGTGATGGCCGGCTGGCCAAGGGTAGGAGCGGCGCAAGCCGCGACCGCGTTCCGTTCCGCGAACTGCGTGAGCTGCGTAGCAGGATTGCTGTTGCAATGATTTTGATCTGTTTTGCTGTTTTGCTGTTTTGCTGTTTTGCTGTTTTGCTGTTTTGCTGTTTTGCTGTTTTGCTGTTTTGCTGTTTTGCTGTTTTGCTGTTTTGCTGTTTTGCTGTTTTGCTGTTTTGCTGTTTTGCTGTTTT
>NZ_JBQJIN010000020.1:93754-94564 GCF_052078695.1 Lysobacter sp. CA196
GCCGTTTTGCCGTTTTGCCGCTTTGCCGCTTTGCCGGTCAAGAGAAGACCCGTAGGGCGGCCCGCATGGATGCGGGCCGTGCGCAAGCAGGCCATGGATGGCCTGTCTGGAGCATCCCTGCGTCGGCATCGATCGTGCGGGCTTGTGCCTTTGCAAGGAAGGCCTTTTCTTTGGTTAGCTTTCTTTTGGGCCAGCAAAAGAAAGTAACCCGGCCGCGTCAGCGGACGGAAGCTCTGCACTTGCTTGAGGGGGGGCGCCGGAGGCCAAGAGAACGTGGTCGCGACTTGCGTCGCTCCTACCCTTGAAGCTGCGACGAAGACGCCTCAATCTCGCGCCGATGCCAGCCGTAACCCGTTTGGGTAGGAGCGGCGCAAGCCGCGACATCGTTGCGACGGTCTTGCGGGGCATCTATCAAGCAAGATCAAGATCAGGATCAAACGCCAAAAGCTTCCGCCACTAAAGCGGCGGGTTACTTTCTTTTGTCTAAAGCAACAAAAGAAAGATAACCAAAAGAAAAATGCTTTTCTTTGAATCAAAGGCCGGCACGAACGATGCATACGCAGAGCTTTTTCATACGGGACATCCCTGTCCCGATGAAAAACGGCGCGCATCCCTGCGCGCCGCCCTTCGGGTCTTCGATTGCCTTCGCGAGTGCGAGCCGACGCACAGCAACAGCAAAATATTTGGGGCTGTCCTAGATAAGGATTCGATCTAGGATGCGAAATGGCGATAAGTCGTTGTCGGATAAGAAAAAAAGACCAACTTAGGCTGGTCGAGCTGTTCGTGGCCCAAGCGACAGCTCGTACCGCC
>NZ_JBQJIN010000021.1:0-94519 GCF_052078695.1 Lysobacter sp. CA196
GCTTTGTGACTACAACGCCGAGATACCCCACGACAGCCTGGGCGGTTTAACGCCCAACGAGTTTCGGATCCAAAACGACCCGGCGACCTCTAGTTTTGTGTGGCACTGATTTATGGTGGGTCGACAACTCGATCTACGTCATCAATCTAGAAAGGCAGCCCGACCGCATGGCTGACATGTTGCGCGAGCTGGATCGCCTCACCGATGCCGCGAATGTGCCTCTCGCAAATCGCGTTATCCGATTCCCAGCAGTGGATGGACGGGGAGGCTCTGGCGAGCTGACTGATGCGACCTTGGTGAACCCTACATACACATTGGGCGCCCAGCTATTTGTCGAGCCGCAACCGCGTGCCAATCCCGATTTGTTCGACTTGAGCCGCCCAATACAGATGACTCGGGCTGAGATCGCTATTGCCTACTCACACATTGGCGTCTGGAGGAAGATCGCTCAATCGAACGAAGAGTATGCATTAGTTTTGGAGGACGATGTTTGGTTCGAGTACGGATTTGGGCGTACGCTAAATGACGCATGGCGCGAAGCGACTACGGCCGTCGCAGCCCCACCCCATTTTGATATCCTTTATGTCTCGTACCAAGAAGTGCGGCACGGCGCTCCGAAAGAACTAATCGGAAAATGTATCTTTCGACCTCGGCGTGGCCTGTGGTTTCTATCGGGCTACATTCTTTCAAGGCGAGGAGCACAGGCGCTACTTGACGCACTTCCCTGCGAAGGCCCAGTTGATCTCTGGATCAACCACAAGTTTGAGAGCCTGCTCGTGCTGGGCTTGCGTCGCCCTCTCGTACATCAACGTCGCGATCTTCATTCGACAAATTCGTACTCAATACTCCCAAGCCTTGCGCGTATTGGCGTACTGGAAGGTGGAGACGCATCGCTTTTTCATCGTCGTCCCGTTGAGTGGCCGGTATTTGCATTTGGAGCCCCAGGGTCGGGCTTAAGCGCTCTCGCAATGGCGCTTTCGATGCTTGGCTATCGTTGTTGCAGCGATTTTAGTGAAATCCCACCGAGTGAATTCAATCAACTTATGACAGGAGGTAGCGACCGTGTATTCGACGCCTACGTCAATATCGAGTCACTGACGTCTAAACTACCTCATCTTCGACAAACGTATCCACACGCAAAGTTCATCATACTGAGCGAGCCGCGAAGCCATCTCCACGAGGCATTGTTGAGCGTACTGGGCGGCGCCGACGTTCTTCACCTAACCCGAGAGCGTGCCTCTAACTGGAATGCGATTTGTGAGCACCTGAGAATGGCCCCGCCCGACGCACTATACCCATCTATTGATGAAATTGGGCTGCGCACATACGTATGCGAACTGCCTAAGGAAGCACCATCAATCCCAACAAGGCAACTGCAATTCGATACTTCTCCGTGGGTGGCGAGCCCACGAGCTGGCTGGAGCGGACTTTCCGCAAAGACGACTCCTCAAGATCAGCCTAGCTCTATTCCGATACGCATCCATGATGACTTCACAAAAATTCAGCCAACACATTGGCTGTTACGCAATGACACTTTTCCAGGAAATCTTGGCCTCTTTCGCCCGGCCAACATTGCTCTTTCGTCCGACCGCGGCTTGTCGCTCTCTGTCTTAAAGGAGTCTTTGGGGGTACGGGCGCTTAGCGCTGGAGCGATTTCCAGCAGAGCTAAATTTCTATTTGGAAGATTCGAGGCGACGCTGCAAGCAGTCAGTGCTCGAGGTGTTGTTACAGGATTCTTTCTTCATAGGGACTCCCCGCGCCAGGAAATCGACGTCGAAATCCCAGGAAACCGTCCGGACTGCCTCTTGGTCAACGTGTTCTACAACCCTGGGGATGAAGGGTCGAAGTATGACTACGGATACAGGGGAGCACCGGTAATTATAGAACTAGGATTTGATGCTTCGAAGTCATTTCATCATTACGCTATTGAATGGGATCCGTGCGAGATCAGATGGTTTGTAGATGATCAATTAGTTCACCGGCGTGTAATTTGGGATCCCACACCGATTCCGCATCTCCCTATGACCCTGCACTTGAACACGTGGCCGAGTCGCTCCGCAGAGCTTGCTGGTCGACTTGCACTTCGCTCACTTCCGGTATCGGCGTTCGTCAGAAACGTTTTCATTGGTGCACACTGCGTCATCGGGGAGGTGAATTCACCTGAAATGGAGATTGCATGCGGTGATGAAGAGCACCCTTCGACCTAGCGCCGAATATTCCAATATTCAAAATTACTATTTTCTTAAACTAAGAAACTGGATCCGCAGTTTCGAGTGAATAGATGCAAGCTTCTAGCCGAAAGCAGCCGTGTGTCGTCGGATCGGGCAAGACGCCTTTATGGTCAGCGCAACGTTTGTTCCGCCCCGTTGCGCACAACCGGAGTGGGCTCAGGCGCCGTAGCAGCAGCCAAACCGCCCCGCTGCCACGCGCATCGCGCTCGCGGCCTCAGCGGCCAGGCAGCATCTCCAGGTAGCTCCCCCACATGCTATCGCCCCCTCATCCGCAATGCTCTTCCCGCCCCCCAATGCCGCGTGATTTCCTGCGGATTGCGCAGCACGCTCTGCACGGCCACCAGCCGAGCTGGGGCATTTGCTGTTTGCACGGCCGACTTCAAAGCTCAGCAGCGTGTGGCGGTCGGGTTGCAGCAGCTGCCTGGGGCTGACATCGCCGACGTAGGTGGCGCGCGGTTGATAGCGCGAAATTCCTAAGTAGCATTGCTCGGGCAGTTGTTCGTAGCGCGAAATGTTGAACTCAAAGTTGCGCTTGTTGGTTTCGACTTCCAGCCGGCCGGAGAACACGCCGCTAAATTCTTCGGCATCATTGGAGGGTTTGCTGACGAAGATCAGGCTTTCGGCGGTGCCGAGTTCATGGTCGACGATGCCGCCGATGAGCACGATGCGATACCCGTAGTTGCGGTCATGCAGTTTGAAGATCCGTCCAACGCGAACGCGCCTGAGATACCGGTCATATCTCGGCGTCGGCGCCGCCGCATTTGCTTGACCGCTGACGGGCGCTCTTCCAGGATTAGCCGCGGGTGCGTCGGCAATTCGGACGCTGACCGTGGCATACATGGAGAGGTAAATGCTGAAGCTCGACTCTTACCTCCTGGCGAAGAAACTTGCCTCGCTGGTCTGCGCGCTTGCTACCTGTGCGTGCGCCACCACGACTGCTGGCCCTGCTTCAGTTGAAGAGAAGGCTGCCATGACGGTCTCGGCATCGCCCGCCATCAACGACTCGCTTAGCGCGCAACAACTCAACGACAGGATTCTGGCCTGGATTCTGAGTGTGAACGACGCCCGAGACCTGTCCGGCTGGAAGGTCGAGAAGAACACTGGTCTTCATCTGGGGCTTGATCCGGAAACTCCCCATATTTTCCGCGGCGTCGGGGCACTCTCTGATGGCTGGCGCTACTCGCTGTCTTCGGTTAATAACACCCCTGGGCACAGACTCCGCGCCGTCTTGTTCAAGATTGGGCGTGCCGGCGACGACTACGTCGATATGACGCCTGTGTGCGTTGGCCTGGAGCACTATCGATCCGCCCTCATCTCTGTCGGATTCAAAGCGTCTGATATTCCTCGACGGGCGGGCACGGAATACCGGATCTTCAGAAACCGAATGGTCTATGTGCGCGTTGAGCTTCACGGAAAGACAACACCCATCGACGAGCAGCTTTGTGTTTACAGGGTGTTCGTCACGGCTGCGCCCCCTCAAGCATGATCGGGCATCGCAGTACCTCAGCAAGAATTAGATGCGAGCAAAAGCTCGACACCTTGACTCGTGGCGGACGCTCTTCCACGATCAGGCCGCGAGTGCGCCGGCAGTTCGGACGCCGAACCACGGCACACATGGAGACGTAAATGCCCAAACTCGACTCTCACCTTCTAGCGACAAGACTGGCCCCGCTGGCTTGCCTGCTCGCTGCCTGTGCGTGCGCCAGCACGACCGCGGGCCCCACTTCGGTTCAGGAGAAGGCCACCATGACGGAATCGGCATCGCCCGCCAGTAACGACTCACTTAGCGCGCAACAACTCCACGACAGGCTCCTGGCCTGGATTCTTAGCGTGAACGACGCCCGTGACCTGTCCGTGCGGAACATCGAGAAGCACACCGGTCTTAGCATGAGGATAGACACGGACGGCCCCAACAGCTTCCGAGGCGTCGGGGCGTTGACCGGAGCGTGGCGTTATTCGCTGTCCTCGGTGAAGCCCGCCCCCGGCACGAGCCCCCACTCCGTCTTGTTCAGCATGGGGCACAGTGGCGACAACCATGACGATATGACTCCCGTGTGCGTCGGTCTGGAGCACTATCAGTCCGCGCTGACCGCAGCCGGATTTAAGGCGTCGCAACGTCCGCCGCGGCTCGGCACCGAATACAGGTTCTTCCGCACTGAAAAAGTCTCTGTACGCGTTGAACTGCGTGGAAAGACGAAGCTCTATGACGAGCAATTGTGTGTCACCAGGGTTTTCATAAGCGCCGCCCCTTATGGATGATTGAGCATGGCTACACTTCAGGAAGATTTGGAAGCCAGGCAAAATCTCGACGCGATTCTGGCTGAGTTCGAGCGACAAGCCCGAACCGATGACACGAACCCAGGCGAGATTTTTCGCAGCGTTCTCGACAGCACCCCGGGGCTCCGGGCGCAATTTCAGCTCGCTGTTGAGAAAGAACATCTGGTCGCGATAGAAGCCGAAACCGACCCGAGATTCAACGGCAGTTACGACAGTGCTACCCGCACCATGCGCCTGTCGGCTGAGCAATTGAACGAAGCCACTCCGGAGAATAAGCAGCCGGATGAATTTCAGGAAGCCACCAACTTCGTTCGCTACACCGCCGGTCACGAGATAGACCACGCGCTGACCCGCAACGAGAGTTTGCGGATGGAACAGCGCTTTCGAGAGCAGGTCGCGGCAATCGCAAGCGGCCCGTCGCCGCACGACTTTACCGGTCCGGTTAAGGAGTACAACCAAGGGGCGCGCGAGAGGGAAGCTCGGGCGGAGATCGCGGGGTTCAACACGATTGCAGCACAGGTAAAGCACGAGGGTCCTGGGGCGACGTTGGAGGACGTGTATCGAGCTGATGGCGGCGCATCCAACTACATCGACAACAACAGCCAAGGGCCGTCGCCTTACGCCATGGATCAGGGCTTGCACATCAAGCCCGATTTGCAGTTGGACGCTGACAAAAGCGTCGAAGCAATGGCACAAGTGTTCTACGACAAGGTCGGCGATTACCCTGCCCGCAACATCGACTGGGCCTTCAGCGAAATCTACCGCCAGGAAGCCATCGCACAGGCCGCGCATCCCGGGCGCGACTTTCCTGAGGTGAGGATCAATGCCCAGGCGCTCGGCGCGCAGGTGACCGTGCCGCCCGACTTCATCGACACCAGCCGCACGCCGAACAAATCGGCACCGCCTGCGGAGCGACCTGCTAGGCCCGGCGCCAACGACCCCAGCCACCCGGATCAGCCGTTGTTGGAAAAGATCAGGGGCGGCGTGCGCGACCTGGAGCAAAGCATCGGCAAACCTTGGGACGACCAAAGCGAGCGCATGAGCGCCAGCGCGCTTTCGCTGGCGGTCGCCAACCGGTTCGGCCCTGGTGACGACGTCAAAGTCACGCTGAACCGCCCCACCGCGCAGAACGCGGCGGGCGAAGTGCTGTTCGTGTATCGCGACGGCCGCGGCGCCTCTCCCGACCCGGCGGCCAACTATGCGCATATGCCGGTGGCTCAGGCTCTGTCGCTGCCCGCGCCCGAGCGGTACGAGCAAGCGCAGGGTATGCGCGAGGCTCAGGCAGCCGAGCAACGGTCGCTGCGGGAGAGCGCGCAGCAGACACAGGGGATGGATGGGCAGTCTCAGGGTGGCCGCGGATGTAGCGCTAGCCCGCGTGCTGTCGAAGCGGCGGGTGGTGAATCGGCTTGTGTGGATGGCCGGACATCGGGTTCCAGGCGTGCGGCGCGAGCTGAGGCTTCGCGGTCGCGGCTTGCGCCGCTCCTACAGGGGGCCCAGGCGGCCACGCTGGATTTCCAGGGACGTAGTGGATCGCTCTTTGTTAGGAGCGGCGCAAGCCGCGACCGCGAATCCCGGCGTGCGGCGCGAACTGGAAACCCTGCGGTCGCGGCTTGCGCCGCTCCTACAGGGGGCCTAGGCGGCTGCGCTGGCTTTCCAGGGACATAGCGGATCGCTCTTTGTAGGAGCGGCGCGAGCCGCGACCGCGAATCCCGGCGTGCGGCGCGAACTGGAACCCCGCGGTCGCGGCTTGCGCCGCTCCTACAGGGGGCCCAGGCGGCCACGCTGGCTTTCCAGGGACGTAGTGGATCGCTCTTTGTAGGAGCGGCGCGAGCCGCGACCGCGGATCCAAGCGTGCGACGCGAACTGGAAACTCTGCGGTCGCGGCTTGCGCCGCTCCTACAGGGGTGCGCGGGTTTTCCGGGGACGCAGCGCATCGCTCCTACAGGGCCCAGGCGGGTCGTATCGACGACGAGGCCCCGGCACGCCGCATCAACGGCTCAACGGAATCTCCAGATAGCTGCCGCCGAACCACTCGATCCGCAGTGCTTCGCCGGCATCGGCGAGGGTCTCATCGCTGACGTCCTTGCCGCTGCCGTAGTTGATCTGGTCCTGCGGGCCTTTGCCCGGGCCGATCAAGGCCAGCAATCTGCTGCCCGGTGCGAAACGGCGGCTGGTCAGGCGCCCGTTGTTGAAATCGAATCGCTCGCGCTGGCCCGGGGTCAGCAGGCGGCGTTGTTCCAGCTGCTGCAGATAGCTCAAGCGCGATTGGAAGCGCGACAGCTCGAAGTACTCGCCCTTCGCGTTCAATTCGTACAGGCCGATGTGCAGGTCGAGGTCGCGCTTGTTGGCGATCAGGTCGAGATGTCCGCCGAACAGCCCGCTGAACTCGACCGCCTCGGCGAAGGGTTCGCTGACGAACACCAGGCTGCCTTCGCTATCGAGCACGCGATCGACGATGCCGCCGCCCGGCACCCAGCGGTCGGCGTCGCGGCGGTCGGCCAGGTCGATGCGTTGCAGGGCCACGCTGTCGCTGCCTTGCGGCTCGGGTAGCAAACGGCCGCGGCCGTCTTCGCCCTGCTTGGCGAAATGCAAACGCAGGCGGCGCTCGCCCATCGCCTGCAACGACGGCGCGTGCTTCCAGACATTGGCGCCCATCACCTGATAATTGATCCGGTCCTTGAGCACGGCCGGTTTCGGCGCTTGCTTGAAGACATGGTCGAACCACTGGTAGCGCAGCTCGCCCATATCGATGCGCGCCACCGGGTCGATGGCATAGCCGCGCAGGTGGTCGCCCATCACCCCGGTGCCGCGCTGGCCGCCGACATGGTCGTAGGGGCCGATGACCAGGTAGTGCTCGGCCTGCGGCCGGTATTTATAGTGCTGTTGCAGGTAGTACAGCGCGCCGATCTGGGCGCCATCGTAATAACCGGTGGTGGTCAGCACCGGGATGTCGATCGCGGCGAACTCGCCGCGATACGGAATCATGTCCTGCCAATAGGCGTCGTAGTCGGGGTGGTCGAGCCAACGCCGATACAGCGGATTGCGGGTGCCGTCGATACGGTCGCGCTCGCGGTAGGCGCTGCCGTCGACATACCACTGCCGGTACATGCGCTGCCAACGCGCATCGTCTTCGTACGGCGCCTGGTCGAGGGTCTTGTTGTTGGCCACGTAGAACGGCCAGTAGTGCTGAAAGCCGAAGTAGATGCCGCCTTCTTTCGGCACGTCGATGCCGGGCGCGCCGGTCACCGACGGCATCAGCGCTTTGAGCGCCTTCGGCCGGCGCTTGGCGGTCGCCCATTGGGTGAAGCCTTCGTAGCTGCCGCCGTACATGCCGACCCGACCGTCGCTCCAGGCTTGCGCGGCGATCCAGTCGATCAGCGCCGCGGCGTCGCGGCCGTCGTGCTCGTACGGCACCGGCGTGTCGGGGCTGCAACCCTTGCCGCGGCTCAGGCCGACCACGCCGGCATAACCGTTCGAAGCGGTGCGGCGAGCTTCGTTGAGCATGGTCGCCGGATTGGCGTAGATGGTGAAGTTCAACAAAGTCGGCAGGTGCTGCTCGGCCGAACGCGGGCGCACCACCAGCGCACACACGGTCGCGCCCTCCGGGGTACGCACCTGCACCTCGCGGTCGATGCGGTAGCGTCGCGCATCGTCCCTCGCGACCAGGTCGGCGGCCTGTCCACTGAAATCGCGGTACACCGCGGCGATGTGGTACGCACGCAGCAGGGCCAAGGCCGCGGCCTGGTCGATCCCTTGCTTACCGCGTTGCGCCGCTAAGGCAGTATCGAGGGCGCGCTGCAGGGTGGCCGGAGCGAACTGGTCGCCGGTGAACGTGCGCATCGCCAGGGCCGCGCTGCGGTCGTCGAGGCGTGCGAACACCGTCTCGAAACTGGCGCGGAAGGCGCTGTCGAAATCGCTGCGCTCGCGCGCCTGCCGCTCCTTGGCCAGGGCGTGGATCTCGTACTGGACCAGGGTGGCGCGCTGCTGCGGCGGGCCGCCGAGCGGCGACAACTCACGCAAGGCCTCGATCGAACGCCGCGCTTGCGCATAACGCCCGGCGACGAGCTGGAGGCGGAACAACTGGGTGAGATAACGCGCCCGGTCCGGTTCGCGGTAGTCGGCGATCAGGCGTTCGGCCAGCGCCGGCATCGCCGCGTCGAGCGCGGCCGGGCTCTCGAGCGCGGCCACGGGCAATTCAATCGGAGGATCGGCCGCGAAACAAGGCGCCGACAGCAACATGAGACACAGGCACACGATCCGGAACATCCCTACTCCTCGATCCGCGGCAAAGGCACGGCGACATCACAAGAGATGCCGACCGTGGCCGGATCGTCGCACGAATAGGCAAACTATCGGAACGGACCGCGGCCGGGCCACGCCGAAGCCGAAATCTAGCTGCGCGACTCTGCGTGCCTGACCTGCCCTGCCCCGCGCACGACGAAACGCTCGATGGTCAGCGACTCCACGCCCATCGGCCCGTAGGCGTGCAGGCGCGTGGTCGAGATGCCGATCTCGGCGCCGAGGCCGAGCTGGCCGCCGTCGTTGAAGCGCGAGGAGGCGTTGACCATGACCGCGGAGCTGCGGGTGCCGCGCACGAAGGCTTCGGCGGTGGCGGCGTCCTCGGTGGCGATGACCTCGGTGTGGTCGGAACCGAAGCGGGCGATATGCGCCAGCGCCTCGTCGAGGCCGTCGACGACTTTGGCGGCGATGATCAGGTCGAGGTATTCGGCGGCATAGTCGCCTTCGTCGGCGGGTTGCACGGTGTTCGCTACGTCCGCGGGCGCCAACGCGCGGGTGCGCTCGCAGCCGCGCACCTGCACGCCGCGCCCCGCCAGCGCGGCCAGCGCGCGCGGGACGAAACCGGCGGCGATGTCGCGATGCACCAGCAAGGTTTCCAGCGCATTGCACACGCCCGGCCGCGAGGCCTTGCCGTCGATCAGCAGGCCGAGCGCGAGGTCGAGGTCGGCCGCGCGGTCGACATAGAGATGGCAGACGCCCTTGTAGTGCTTGATGACCGGCACCCGCGCGTGTTCGGCGACGAAGCGGATCAGGCCCTCGCCGCCGCGCGGAATCGCCAGGTCGACCAGGTCCGACAGCTGCAGCAGTTCGAGCACGTGCTCGCGCGCCGTGTCCTCGATCAACGACACCGCCGCGGCCGGCAGGCCTTGTTCGCGCAGGGCCGCATGCAGGCAGGCGGCGATCGCCGCATTGCTAGCGCGCGCTTCCGAGCCGCCGCGCAGCAACACCGCATTGCCGGCCTTGAGGCACAGCGCCGCGGCATCGGCGGTGACGTTGGGGCGCGCCTCGTAGATCATCGCGATCAGGCCCAGCGGCACGCGCTGGCGTTCGATCACCAGGCCGTTGGGCCGGGTCTCGCGGCGGGTCACTTCGCCGAGCGGGTCGGCCTGCGCCGCCACTTCGCGCAGCGCCGCGGCGATCGCGCCCAGGCGCGCCGGGTCGAGCCGCAGGCGGTCGAGCATCGCCGCGCTCAGGCCAGACGCTTCGCCGCGGCCGAGGTCTTCGGCGTTCGCGGCGAGAATGCGCTCGCTGGAGGCGTCGAGCTGCGCCGCCATCGCCTCGATCAGGCGGCGGCGCACGTCGCCGTCGAGCGCGGCGAGGACGACGGAGGCGTCGCGCGCCTGTTGGGCCAAGGCCCGGACATAACCGCTCATGGCAAAACTTCCTTGGGCAATTCGGCGGCCGGGCCGTTGTCGGCGCCGGCGTCGGCGTTGGGACTCTGGGACGGCTCGCTGGCGCGGTCGAGCAGCACCAGGTCGTCGCGGTGCACCACCGATTCGCCGTAGCGGAAACCGATCAGCGCTTCGATATCGCGGCTGTGGCGGCCGGCGATGCGGCGCACCTCGCCGGCGTTGTATTGGACCAGGCCGCGCCCGAGTACGGTGGCGGCATCGCCGACGCTGCGCAGCTCGACCACGTCGCCGCGGCGGAACTCGCCTTCGGCCGCGACCACTCCGCCCGGCAGCAACGAAGCGCCGCGATCGTGCAGGGCCGTGGCTGCGCCGGCGTCGATGCGCAGGCAGCCGCTGGCCGGCGCGTGCCGCAGCCACTGCTTGCGCGCGCGCAGGCGGTCGCTGCGCGCCGCCACCAGGGTGCCGTGCAAACGGCCTTCGCCGAGCGCGGCGACCACTTCGGCGTCGCGGCCGCAGAACAGCGCGGTGGCGATGCCGGCGGTGGCGGCCTTGGCCGCGGCTTCGAGCTTGGTGCGCATGCCGCCGGTGCCCAGCGTGCCGGCGCCGCCGCTGGCGGCGTCGAGCAGTTCCGGGGTGACCACGGCGACTTGCGGAATCGGCCGCGCCGACGGGTCGCGCTGCGGATGGCCGCTGTAGAGGCCGCCGATGTCGGTCGCGATCAGCAGCAGGTCGGCATCGACCAGCGACGCCACCGCGGCAGCGAGATTGTCGTTGTCGCCGAGCTTGAGTTCGTCGACGGCGACGGTGTCGTTCTCGTTGATGACCGGCAAGGCGCCGAGCCGTAGCAGTTCGCGCAAGGAGGCGCGCGCGTTGAGATAACGACGGCGATTGCGCAGGTCGTCGTGGGTCAACAGCACCTGCGCCACCGGCACCGCCGACAGCCCCTGCCAGAATGCGATCAGCGAAGCCTGCCCCAACGAGGCCAGCGCCTGCCGCAACACCAGGCCGTTGCCGCCGGCTTCGATGCGGCTGCGCCCGGCCGCGACCGCGCCGGACGACACCAACACCACTTCGCGTTGTTGCGCGCGCGCCTCGGCGATGAACCGCGCCAGCCCGGCCGCATAGCGCGGGTCGAGCCCGCCGCCGGCCTGGTCGGCGAAACCGGCCAGCAGGCTGCTGCCGACCTTGAGCACAGCGCGACGCCAGTTCGGCAAAGGCTGCGCTATGAAATCCTTTGCCGCGACGCTCATGTCAGTGCCTGCAAACGTCTGCGCAGCACGTCCAGGCGCAGATCGGCGGAAGCCCCGGGTGACACGCGCGCGGCCAGACTGGCTTCGGGGTCGCCTTCGGCCCAGCGCGCCGGATCGGCCGCCTGCTTATAGGCGTCGCGGAACGGCACGCCTTGACGGGCCAAGTCCACGGCAAGGTCGGTCGCGTACATCGACGGGTCGAGCGCGGCGCGCAGGTTGTCGGGCTTCCACTCCAGGTTACGCAGCAGATCCGGCAGCAGTTCGAGCGCAGCCAGGCCGCGGCCGAAGGCGTGGAAGATCGCGCCCTTGGAGAACTGCAGGTCGCGGTGATAACCCGACGGCAACGACAGCAGATGCTCGATCTCCGAGCGTGCGGCGGCGACGCTGGCATAACTCGCGCGCATCAGCTCGATCACGTCGGGATTGCGCTTGTTCGGCATGATCGAGCTGCCGGTGGTGTACTCGGCCGGCAGCGCGACGAAGGCGAATTCGGCGGTGGTGAACAGGCTCAGGTCCCAGGCCAGGCGGCGTAGGTCGAGCACCGCGGTCGACAGAGCATCTATCGCGCCGAGTTCGAACTTGCCGCGCGATAGCTGCGCATACGCCGCCGACACTTGCAGGCGGCCGAAACCGAGCGCCTGCGTGGTGTGGTCGCGCGCCAACGGCAGGTTGACGCCATAACCGGCGGCGCTGCCGAGCGGGTTGGCATCGACCCAGTCCAGGGTCTGCTGCGCGCGCACGGCGTTGTCGATGAAGCCTTCGGCCCAAGCGCCCCACCACATGCCGGCCGAAGACACCACCGCGCGCTGCAGATGGGTGTAACCCGGCAGCGGCAGCTGCGCTTCGGCTTCGGCGCGGGCCAACGCGACCTCGGCGGTTTCGCGGCACAGCGCGTACAGATGCGACAGGCGATCCTTGAGCCAGAGCCGGGTCGCGACCAGGATCTGGTCGTTGCGGCTGCGGCCGGTATGGATCTTGCGGCCGGCATCGCCGAGACGTTCGATCAAACGCCCCTCGATCGCCGAATGGCCGTCCTCGAAACGTTCATCGAGGACGAAGCGGCCAGCGCGGAAGTCCTCGGCCAGCACGTCGAGCTCGCGAGTCAGGCCGGCGAGCTCGTCGGCGCTGAGGATGCCGATCTGTTGCAGGCCTTGTGCATGCGCGGCGCTGGCCTGGATGTCGAACAGGAAGAATTCGCGGTCGAGGATCACGTCCGCGCCGGCAAGGAAGTGCTGGATGCGTGCGTCGACCTTGACGCCGGGTTTTTGCCAAAGCAGATCGGACATGGGGGCGGCTCGCGGGGGCTGGAGGTGGTGTGGGAGCGGAGCGAGGAGCGAGAAGTGAGGAGTGAGTAGCGAGGAACTGGGAACAACGCTTTTACTCGTTCCTCGTTTCTCGCTCCTCACTCGTTCCTGGCTACAAGTTCCTCGCTTCAAGCCGTGCCGGTACGTCGCCCGGCGGCAACTCGCTGCGTTCGCCGCTGGCGCGGCGCTTGAGTTCGACGATACCGCGATCCAGTCCGCGCCGCCCCACCACGACCTGCCAAGGCAGGCCGAGCAGGTCCATGCGCGCGAACTTGACCCCGGCACGTTCTGGGGTGTCGTCGTGCAATACATCGATGCCGCGGGCTTCGAGCTGCGCTTGCAGCTCGACGCAGGCGGCGTCGATGGAGGCATCGGCCGGATCGAGATTGACCAGACCGACGCGGAACGGCGCGACCGCATCGGGCCAAACGATGCCGCTGTCGTCGTGGCCGGCTTCGATGATCGCGCCGAGCAGGCGCGACACGCCGATGCCGTAGGAGCCGCCGTGGATCGGGCGCTCGTCGCCTTCGGGCGTGGTCACCAGCGCCTTCATCGGTGCCGAGTATTTGGTGCCGAAGTAGAACACCTGCCCGACCTCGATGCCGCGCGTCTGCACGCGCTGCTCGGCCGGCACCTCGCGCTCGAAGCGGTCGATGTCGTGAACGTCTTCGGTCGCGGCGTAACGCGCGGTCCAGGCCTGCACGATCGGTTCCAGGTCGCCTTCGTAGTCGGTGTCGTCGGCGGGAATCGGCAGGTCGAGTACGGCGCGGTCGCAATACACCGCCGACTCGCCGGTCTGCGCCAGCACCAGGAACTCGTGCGACAGATCGCCGCCGATCGGGCCGGTTTCGGCGCGCATCGGGATCGCGCGGATGCCCATGCGGGCGAAAATGCGCAGGTAGGCGACGAACATGCGCCGGTAGGAGCGGCGCGCCGCGGCTTCGTCCAGGTCGAAGGAATACGCGTCCTTCATCAGGAACTCGCGCCCGCGCATTACCCCGAAACGCGGCCGTTGCTCGTCGCGGAACTTCCATTGCACGTGATACAGGTTCATCGGCAAGGCGCGATAAGAGCGCACGTTGGCCCGGAAGATCGCGGTGATCATGTCCTCGTTGGTCGGCCCGTACAGCAGCTCGCGCTCGTGCCGGTCCTTGATCCGCAGCATCTCCGGGCCATAAGCGTCGTAGCGCCCGCTCTCGCGCCACAGATCGGCGAGCTGCAGGGTCGGCATCAGCAACTCGAGCGCGCCGGCGCGGTTCATCTCGTCGCGGACGATGGCCTCGATCTTGCGCAACACCCGCAGGCCGGCCGGCAACCAGGAATAGATGCCCGCGGCTTCCTGGCGGATCAGCCCCGCGCGCAGCATCAGCCGATGCGAAGCGATCTGCGCGTCGGCGGGGTTTTCCTTCAATGTCGGCAACAGATAACGCGATAGACGCATGGCGACTTGCTCCAAACGAACCAGCAGACGAGAACCGAACTCCGTTTACGCCCCCCCCCTTTGGAAAAGGGGGGTTAGGGGGGATTTGCTCTTGCTCTTGCTCTGGCTCTTGCTCGATAAAAAACAAAGCAACGGCAACAGCAAATCCCCCCTGCCCCCCTTTTTCAAAGGGGGGAACAGCACAGGCTTACGGTTGCGGTCGCGGCTCCACCTCGATACCGGTCAGCTCGTCGAAGCCGAACGCCAGGTTGAGGTTCTGCAAGGCCTGGGTCGCCGCACCCTTGAGCAGGTTGTCCAGGGTCGACACCACCACCACCCGGCGGCCGTCCTCGGACACGCTGAAGCCGCCGATGTCGACGTGGTGCTTGCCGGCGATCGCGCTGACCCAGGGCGCGTCTTCCTGTACCCGCACCATCGGCTCGCCGTCGTAGTGACGGTGGTAGTGCTCGACCAGCTCCTCGCGCTCGAAACGGCGCGACAGATGCAGGTTCGAGGTGATGGTCAGGCCGCGGAAATGCGCGGCCACGTGCGGCATGAACTCGACCGGGTGGCCCAGGTGGCGAGTGACTTCGCGCTCGTGCATGTGCCCGGTCAGCGCGTACGGCATCAGGTTGTCGCGCAGCTTGTCGGGGTCGTTCTTGTCCGAGGGCGAAGTACCGGCGCCGGAATAACCGGACACGCCGAAGCATTGCACCGGGCCTTCCAGCACGTTGAGCAACGGCGCGATCGCCAGCTGCATGGCGCTGGCGTAGCAACCCGGATTGCTGATCCGGCGCTGGCCGTGGTACTGAGCGCGGGTCAGCTCCGGCAGGCCGTAGTACCAGTGGTCGTCGAAGCGATAGTCCGCCGACAGGTCGATCAGCACCGGCTCGGCGCCGGCCGCATCGAAGGCGGCGACGCACTGCGCGGCCTTGCCGTTCGGCAGGGCCAGCACGATCGCATCGGCCCCGAGGCCCGGCAGCTCTTCGTGGCTCGGCGAGCTGTAACGCAGGTCGCCGCCTTTCGCGGCGTACTCGGGGATGTGCTCGGCGACCGGCTGCCCGACCAGTTCGCGCGAGGACACGAAGGCCAGCTCGAACTGCGGATGCGTGGCGACCAGCCGGATCAAGTCTACGCCGACATGCCCGCGCGCGCCGACGATGCCTAGGGTCTTAGCCATGGGTCTTGCCTCCGGGAGCGTGCTGTTCGAGCTTGTACTGCAGGTTGCGTTTCACCGCCTGCCATTCGCTGTCGATGATCGAGAACGCGACGGTGTCGCGGCGGCTGCCGTCGGCATGACGGCGATGGTTGCGCAATACGCCATCCTGCTTGGCGCCGAGGCGGGCGATCGCGGTGCGCGAAGCCAGGTTGAACCAACTGGTCTCGAAACCGACCGCGATGCACTCCAAGGTCTCGAACGCATGGCCGAGCAACAGCAGCTTGGCCTCGGTGTTCAGGCCGGTGCGCTGCACCCGCGGCGCGTAGAAGGTGTAACCGATCTGTACCCGCGGCACGCTCGCGTCCATGTCGTAGTAGCGGGTGCTGCCGACCACCTCGCCGTCCGCATCGAGCACCGCATAGGCCCAGGCCGTACCCCGGCCTTGCATCGCCAGCGCCGCATCGACATAGGCTTCGACGGCTTCGGGCGCCGGCACGTTGGTGTACCAGGCGCGCGCCAGCTCGCCGTCGGCCAGGGCCGCGCGCAAACCGTCGGCATGCGCATAGCTCAGCGGTTCGAGCGTGACGTGGCGGCCGCTCAATCGGGTCGGCCCATGCCAGGCAGCGGCGGTGCGGTCTTCGTTCATCAGGTTTAGTCCTGCAGGGTCGGGGCACGCTGGGACGAAAACGCCACGCATTCGGCGATCTCGTCGAAGCCGTTCATGCCGTACCAGAACACCTTCCACTTCTCTTGCTTGTAGCAGCCGTCGGACTCGGCGTAGTAGAAGGGATTGACCGGGTTGCCGTGGCGCGAGCGCCAGAACAGGCTCGGGTTCTGCTCGCGCATGACCTGCCAGACGGCGCGGCCGAGGCCTTCGCCCTGGGCGTCGTCGAGCACCGCGAACTTGTCCAGGTAAGTATGCCCGCCACCTTCGATGAGAATCACCGCGGCGCGGTAGTTCTCGCTGACGTAGGCGCGCTTGAGCGTGGTCTTGTCGAAATAGTCGCCGACCAGTTTGCGCCCGAACGCCGACTCGATCAGGCTGCGCAGCCGCACCAGGTCGAGCTGGTCCCAACGCTCGGCCTGCAGCACGCGTTCGCCGCGTCGCACCAGGGTGCCCGAGCCCTTGTGGGTGAACAATTCCTTGGCCAGTTCGGCCGGCTTGGTGATCGACACCGACGAGGTCAGCGGCAACTTGTCCAACAAGTCCTTGATCTGCTCGATCTTGACCCGCATGCCGCCGTTGATCCACGGCTGCTCGATCAGGTGTTCGTACTCGGTCGACAGATTGATCGAATCGATGACCCGGCCGTTGTCGTCGAGCAGGCCGCCGGTGCCGGTCAGGAACACGATCTTGTACGGCTGCAGCACCTGCACCAGTTCGTTGGCGGCGAAATCGGCGTTGACGTTGAGGATCTGGCCGCCGGCGGTTTCGCCGAGGCTGGCGATCACCGGGATCGAGCCGGCCTGCAGGCTGGCCTCGATCGGCGCCAGGTTGATCGCGCGCACTTCGCCGACCAGGCCATAGGTGTCGCGGTCGAGGTAATCGGCTTCGAACACGCCGGAGATGATCGAGGTCGCGCGCGCGTCGCCGGTCTGCAAGGCTTCGACCAGCTTGAGGTTCTGCGCCTGGAACACGCGGCGCACGATCGCCAAGGCTTCTGGCGAGGTCACGCGCAGGCCGTTGACGGTCTGCTTCTCGATGCCGGCGGCGGCCAGCTCGGTGTCGAGCTGCGGGCCGGCGCCGTGGATCACGATCGGGGTCAGGCCCACGTCCTGCAGGAACGCCAGCGACGAGGTCAATGCGGTCAGATCGTCGCGCAACACCGCGCCGCCGACCTTGACCACGGCGAAGCGCTTGGCGTCGAGCTGGGAGAAACGTTTGAGGTACTGCGAGATCTCCTTCGCGCTGGCCATGCTCGAAAGCAGGCGCACGATGGTCTGTCGCGTTTGCAGGTGGGCGTCCATCGAAATGCTCATTGCGCGTTGTTGTCCATGATGCGGGCGACGCTGTCGGCGTAACGCTGCAGTTGTTCCAGGGCGACCCACTCGTCGGCGGTATGCGCCTGGGCGATGTCGCCGGGGCCGTACACCATCGCGCTCAGGCCGCCAGCCGAGAACAGCGAGGCCTCGGTCCAGAAATCCACCGCGTTGCCGATCGGCAGATCGAGCGCGTCGGCGAGGTCGCGCGCTTCCAGGCGCCGTTGCTCGGCGGTGGCGACATCGCCGGCGGGCAGCGAGGGGCCGCGGAAGGTTTCTTCGTAGCTCTCGATCGCGCTGGCGTCGGCCATGCTGCGGAAGCCTTCGTGCAGGCCGTCGATGGACTGCGACGGCAACGGCCGGAAGCCGAAGCGCAGCTCGGCGCTCGGCGCGATCATATTGGCCTTGATCCCGCCTTCGACCCGGCCGATGTTGAAGCGCAGCCCGGTCAGGCCGCCGAAGCGCTGGTGCGATTGCGACTCGACGAAGTCCAGGGCCTTGCCGCCCCAGCGGATCGCCTGGTGCAGCGCGCTGGTCTGCATCGCGTTCGCGCCCGAGGCGTGGCCGGCGACGCCGCGGAACTTCAGCAGCACCGAGCTGATGCCGCGATGCGCGAGCACCGCTTCGCACATCGTCGGCTCGGCGATGATGGCTTCGTCGAAACCGTGATCGGTGGCGAGAAAGCCGGCGATGCAACGCGGGTCGTTGGCTTCTTCGTCGGTGCTGAACAAGAACGCGGCATCGCCCTGCGTCGTCGCGGCAGCCGCGAGCAGACCGGCGGCCGCGCCCTTGATGTCGCAGGCGCCCAGGCCGATGGCGCGGTCCTCGGTGACGCGCAGGGTATGCGGATCGGCGCTCCAGGCCTGCGACGACGGCACCGTGTCGAGATGGACGTTGAACAAGCGCCGCGGCTGCCCGCGCACGGCGAGCATCGACACCGCCCCGGCGCCGTGATCGACGACTTCGATGCGGAAGCCGTCGAGCTGGCTGCGCAGATAATCGAAGATGCCGCCGGTGCCGATCTCGCGCGGCGGATTGCGGGTGTCGAAGGACACCAGGGCCTGCAGGTGCTGCAAAACTTCGGGGAGCATGGAGGTCTGGGCTCGTCGGATCGTGGGGATGATGCGGTGGGGGCGGTGCGTGTGCTGCGACTGCTGTTGCCTTGCTGTTGCCTTGCTGTTGTTGTTGCTGCTGTTGTTGCTGCTGTTGTTGCTGTTGCTGCTGTTGCTGCTTTGGCTGTGCGCTTCCGCTTAAGTCCCCTCTCCCGCTTGCGGGAGAGGGTTAGGGTGAGGGCGCTCTTGCTGTCGCTGTGAAAGCAACGGCAACAGAGCAGCTCGCGCCTGCGGCGCTTCGCCCCCTCACCCCAACCCCTCTCCCGCCAGCGGGAGAGGGGCTTCAGAGCGCCGGCGCGACCTCACTGCCAGCGACATCGAGCCTCAGCTCTTGCGATTGATCTCCGCCCACAGCGTGCTGCTCATGCCGAACAACTTGATGAAGCCTTCGGCCTCGGCCACGCCCCAGTCGGCGGCCTGGGCGTAGGTCGCGCCCTTGGCGTTGAGGATGTGCGGCGAGTCGATCGCGACCGCGTTGACCACGCCGCCCGAGGTTTCCAGCACCACTTCGCCGTTGACCGTGCTCTGCGAGCTGGCCAGGAAGGCTTCGAGGTCGGTCTTGAGCGGGTCGTGGAAGAAGCCTTCATAGACCAGCTCGACCCACTTGCGCGCCACGTCCGGCTTGAAACGGTTCTGCTGCTTGCTCAGCACCGCCTCTTCCAGCGCGCGATGCGCGGTCAACAGCGCGATCAGGCCCGGCGCTTCGAAAATGATCCGGCCCTTGAGGCCGATGGTGGTGTCGCCGGTGTACAGACCGCGGCCCACGCCGTACTGGGCGAACAAACCGTTGAGCTTGGCCAGCAGCTTGTGACCTTCGATCTTCTCGCCGTCCAGGGCCACCGCTTCGCCGTTCTCGAACTTCAGCGTGACCTTCAGCGATTGCGCCGGCCATTCCGCGCGCGGCTTGCACCAGCCCACCGCGCCTTCGCCCGGCGCCTGCCAACGGTCGATCTCGCCGCCGGACATGGTCAGGCCGAGCAGGTTCTCGTTGATCGTGTAGGCCTTCTGCTTGGCGCGCACGCCGAAGCCGCGCTCTTCCAGGTACTTCTGCTCGTAGGCGCGCACTTCGGTGTGTTCTTTCTGGATTTCGCGGATCGGCGCGACGATCTCGTAGTCGCCGAGCGCCTTCACCGCCAGGTCGAAACGCACCTGGTCGTTGCCCATGCCGGTGCAGCCGTGGGCGATGACCTTGCAGCCCAGTTCGGCGGCGCGCGCGAGCGCGGCCTCGACGATCAGGTAACGGTCCGACACCAGCAGCGGGTACTGGCCCTGGTAGCCCTCGCCGGCCCAGACGAAGGGCTTGACGAAGCCCGACCAGATCGCCGGGCCGCCGTCGACGGTGACGTGGCTGGCGACGCCGAGTTCGGCCGCGCGCTCTTCGATGAAAGCGCGCTCTTCGGCATCGACGCCGCCGGTGTCGGCGAACACGGTGTGCACGGCCCAGCCGCGCTCCTGCAGATAGGGCACGCAGAAGCTGGTGTCGAGGCCGCCGGAGAAGGCGAGGACGATGTCTTTGCTGGCGGGACTCGGGACTCGGGACTCGGGACTCGCGGAAGCGGATTGCTGCGACATGGGGAACTCCAGAAAGTGGAAACAAAAGAGAGAAGAAGGCGGACGCGCTTACGAGTCCCGAGTCCCGAGTCCCGAGTCCCGCATCAACGTAGCCATGATCGCCTTCTGCACATGCAACCGGTTTTCGGCTTCGTCGATGGCGATGCACTGCGGCGAATCCATCACCGCATCGGTGGCCTTGACGTTGCGACGCAGCGGCAGGCAGTGGCTGAAGACGCCGTTGTTGGTCAGCGCCATCTTGGCTTCGTCGACGATGAAGTGCTGGTACTGGTCGCGGATGGGTTTTTCCGGGCCCCAATTGCCGAAATACGGCAGCGCGCCCCAGCTCTTGGCGTAGACCACATCGGCGCCGCGGTAGGCGCTTTCGATGTCGTGGCTGACCTGCAGCGAACCGCCGCTCTCGGCGACGTTCTGCTCGGCCCAGCCCATGTAGCGCTCGTCGAGCACGTACTCCGGGGTCGGGCACAGCAGGGTCACGTCCATGCCCAGGCGGGTGGCGATGGTCAGGGCCGAGTTGGCGACCGCGGTGTTGAGCGGCTTGGGGTGATAGGTCCAGGTCAGCACGTACTTCTTGCCGCGCAGGTCGCTGGTGCCGAAGTGCTCCTGCAGGGCCAGCGCGTGGGCGAGCTCCTGGCAGGGATGGGTGATGGTTTCCATGTTGATGACCGGCACCGGCGAGTACTTGGCGAAGCTCGCCAGCACCTTGTCCTGGCGGTCGTTGGCCCAGTCGACGAACTTCGGGAACGCGCGCACGCCGATCAGGTCGACGTAGCGGCCGAGCACCTTGGCCACTTCGGCGATGTGCTCCTCGGTGTCGCCGTCCATGACCGTGCCCAGTTCGAACTCGATCGGCCAGGCGTCCTTGCCGGGCTGCAGGACCACCGCATGGCCGCCAAGCTGGAACGCGCCGAGCTCGAAGCTGGTGCGGGTGCGCATCGACGGATTGAAAAACACCAGGGCGATCGATTTGCCCTTGAGCTCATCGCCGAGCTTGTTGCGCTTGAACGCGGCGGCCTGCGCGAGCAGCGCATCGAGGTCGTTGCGCGACCAGTCCTGGGTGTTGAGGAAGTGCTTCATCGGTTGGCTCGGTTCCGTAACGGGAATTGGGAATCGGGAATGGGGAATCGGTAAAGCGGTCATGCAGTCATGCAGTCATGCGGTGGCTGGCAATCGCGCGGGGCACTGGAAACCGGCGAGCCTCGCCGATTCCCTCCCCCTCCCCGATTTCCGAACCGGAAAAACAAAAAAGCCCAGCGCTAAGGCTGGGCTTTTCGTGTGTGTTGCTTGTTACACGAACGACGGCGAGCACCGTCACCCAGCGGATTGGCAGGGCAACGGTCGACGCGCGCGCGAGGTCATGCCCGCCGCCATGTAGGCAGAGGTCAGGATGTCGGCGTCGGCGTAGTTCGGGTTCATGAGGCCGCGAATGCTCGCATGGGCGGGCCCGGGGCGCAAGCCGCCCAGGGCGTCAAGCCGGCCGTCCAGACCGGTCGGGATCAGCGCGAGGTGCTGATCGGGGTGATGATCGGGGTCACCGCGACCCGGATCCGCAGCTTGTTGCCGGGGTCTTCGGGCAGGCGCGAGCGGAACCGGCTGCCCTTGTAGACATAGTCGACGTCGTAGGCGATGGGGCGGCGGAACTCGCGCTCGACCGGCACCGGCTTGCAGTTGTCGCCGGTGCTGGGCTTGGGGTTGCGTTCGCGGCCAAGCGCCTCGCGCACCGCACCGACCACCCGCGACAGGCGCGAGTCCTCGGCGGTGGGCGGTTCCGGCTCGCACTGCTGCTCGACCGTGGTGGCGCGCAGGGTCTGGTAGACCGGCGTCACCCGCAGCACCTGGGCGTAATCGAAGCGCACGTTTTCGGCCTGGATCACCGTGTGCTGGGCCGCCGCCGGGATCGTCCACAGGCCAGCCAGGGCGCTGGCGAGCACCAGGATCGAAGCCTGCAGGACGGTTCGGTTCATCGGGCTCGCGGAGTCGGATTCGTAAACAAAGTGTAAGAGCAGTGTCCGCTCACGGCCTGAATCCCGCCTTTAGACCCTGAGCCTGCGAGCTCTCGGCGTGATCCAGGCGACGCTTTGCAGGCCCCGGGCCGGTCCGATTGCGCACCGAAGCGATGCCTCGCCGCCCCGATCGGCCGGCCGATCGCGCTCGGCCGCGCCCTCGCCCGCGGTCCCGGACCGATCGCCACGCCGCAGCGTCGGCCCGGATCGCCGCCGGGCGCACCGCGAGGGTCATCGGCCGTTAGAATGAACCGACCCCAAGCCGTATCTCCATGAGCCTGCATCTCTACAACAGCCTGTCGCGACAGGTCGAAGCCTTCGTCCCGCTGGATCCGGCACGCCCGACGATGTACGTCTGCGGCCCCACGGTCTACAACTTCGCGCATATCGGCAACGCCCGCGGCCCGGTCGTGTTCGGCGTGCTCGCCGACCTGCTGCGCCGCCGCTACGGCGTGCTGGCCTACGCGCGCAACATCACCGACGTCGACGACAAGATCAACGCCGCGGCCGCCGAACAGGGCGTGCCGATCTCGACCATCACCGACCGTTTCGCCGCCGCCTACCGCGAGGACATGTCCGGCCTCGGCGTGCGCTTGCCGGAGCTGGAACCGGCCGCGACCGCGCACATCGGCGAAATCGTGACGATGATCGAGCGCCTGATCGAAAACGGTCACGCCTACGCCGCCGAAGGCCACGTGCTGTTCTCGATCGAGACCTACGACGGTTACGGCAAGCTCTCGCGCCGCGACATCGACGACATGCGCGCCGGCGCCCGCATCGAGGTCGCGCCGTACAAGCGCGACGCCGGCGACTTCGTCCTGTGGAAGCCCTCGACCGGCGACCTGCCGGGTTGGGACTCGCCCTGGGGCCGCGGCCGCCCGGGTTGGCATATCGAATGCTCGGCGATGGCCGCCGCGCACCTCGGCGAAACCATCGACATCCACGCCGGCGGCGTCGACCTGGTGTTTCCGCACCACGAGAACGAAATCGCCCAGAGCGAGTGCGCCCACGGCGGCAAGACCTTCGCCCGCTTCTGGCTGCACAACGGCATGCTCAATTTCGACGGCGGCAAGATGGCCAAGTCGAAGGGCAACATCGAGACCGTACGCGACCTGCTCGGCAAGCATCCGGCCGAAGCGCTGCGCTATGCGCTGCTGTCGGCGCACTATCGCCAGCCGCTGGAATGGTCGCCGGGCTTGATCGAACAAAGCGCGCGCACCCTGGACCGTTTGTACGGCACCTTGCGCGAGTTGGCCGAGGTCGACGCCGGTGCCAT
Organism: Lysobacter sp. CA196; assembly: GCF_052078695.1. Taxonomy (NCBI): domain Bacteria; kingdom Pseudomonadati; phylum Pseudomonadota; class Gammaproteobacteria; order Lysobacterales; family Lysobacteraceae; genus Lysobacter; species Lysobacter sp. CA196. The sequence continues at coordinate 23,236 of NZ_JBQJIN010000021.1, forward strand.
CGCCATCCCGGCCAGCATCGAGGCCGCGCTCGAGGACGACCTCAACACGCCGCAGGCCCTGGCCGAACTGGCGCGCATCGCCGGCGAAGCGCGCAAGGCCACCGACCCGGCCGAACAGGCCCAGCTCAAGCGCGACCTGCTCGGCGCCGGCCTGGCCCTGGGCCTGCTGCAGCAAGACCCGGCCGCGTGGTTCGTCGGCGCGGTCGATGCCGACGACGACGCCCGCATCCAGGATCTGGTCGACCAACGCAACGCAGCCAAGAAGGCGCGCGATTTCGCCCGCGCCGATGCGATCCGCGACCAACTCGCCGGCGAAGGCATCCTGCTCGAAGACACGCCGGCCGGCGTGCGCTGGGTCAGGAAGCGCGCCACCCAGCCGGCCTGAGAGGCCGGTCGAGGCGACCACCGCTGCGCTTGTGCACGCCCAGCCGGCAACGGCCGCGGCGCACGCCCCGAATACCGCGCCAGGGACGGCCGCCTACCGTGATGAATCGATGATAGTCAGTCCCTTCCCGCTCGAACCCACCGCCGCGCAAGCGCAGGCCGCGATCCGCGAAGAATTCGCCTTCTTCGGCGACTGGTCCGAGCGTTACCAGTACCTGATCGACCTCGGCCGCAAGCTGCCCGACCTGCCGGATGAGTGGAAGACCGAGGAGCATCGCCTGCTCGGTTGCCAGTCGATGGTCTGGATCGTGGTCGAAGGCGACGCCGACAAACTGGTGTTCCATGCGATCAGCGACTCGGCCATCGTCTCCGGCCTGATCTACCTGGCCCTGCGCGTGTACTCGGGCCGCAGCGCGACCGAGATCGTCGCCACCCAGGCCGACTACATCGCCGACATCGGCCTGGCCAAGCATCTCTCGCCGACCCGCAGCAACGGCCTGGCGGCCTTGCTGGCCTTCGTCCGCGACCAGGCGCAACGGCGCCTGTGAGCCACGACGCCGACCGCCCCGACGCCGTCGGCAGCGGCGCGCAGAGCACTACCGCGCAGAGCAGCACCGCAAGCGCCCATCCTGTCCCGGCCCCGACGGTCGGCGCCGCGCAACTGCTGCGCAACCCGGGTTTCGTCGGCCTGCTGGTGTATCGCTTGCTGGGCATGCTGTCGTACCAGATCGTCGCGGTCACGGTCGGCTGGCACGTCTACGAGATCACCCACGACCCGCTCGCGCTCGGCCTGATCGGCCTGACCGAGGTCATCCCCTATTTCTGCTTCGCCCTGTTCGCCGGCTATGCGGTCGACCACCTGCCGCGGCGCAAGCTGGGCCTGTTCGCCTGCCTCGGCCTGATGCTGACCACGCTGCTGCTCGCCGGCGTCGCCGGCGTCTATGTGCCGGCCGGCGCGTTCGGCTTCGGCACTTTGACTATCTACGCGGCGATCGCCATCAACGGCGTGGTCCGCGCCTTCCTGGCGCCGGTCTACATGTCGCTGTTCGCGCGCGTGCTCAAGCGCGAGCACTACGCGCGCGGCGCCGGCGTCAGCAGCGTGGTCATGCAGACCGGGCTGGTGCTCGGCCCGGCCATGGGCGGCGCGCTGGTGGCCTGGGGCGGCAAGACCTCGGCCTATCTGGTCGCGGCCGGCTTCGCCCTGGCCGCGGCGGTCGCGATCATTTCCCTGCGCGTGACCGAGCCGCCGGCGCCGGCCGAACGCGCGCCGGTGTTCAAGAGCATCGGCGAAGGCCTGCGCTTCGTCTTCAATAATCAGGTGGTGCTCGGCGCGCAGGCGCTGGACATGTTCTCGGTGTTGTTCGGCGGCGCGGTGGCGCTGTTGCCGGCCTTCATCAACGACATCCTGCACTACGGCCCGGAAGCCCTGGGCGTGCTGCGCGCGGCGCCGGCCGCCGGCGCGGTGCTGATCGGGCTGTGGCTGGCCAAGCACCCGCCGCAGAAGAACGCCGGCCGCCTGCTGCTGTTTGCGGTGGCGGGCTTCGGCCTGTGCATCGTCGGCTTCGCCCTGTCGCGGCAGTTCTGGCTGTCGGCGGCGATGCTGATGCTGTCGGGCATGTGCGACGGCGTCTCGGTGGTGCTGCGCTCGACCATCCTGCAACTGTCCACGCCCGACGAAATGCGCGGCCGGGTCTCGTCGATCAACGGCATCTTCATCGGCTCCTCGAACGAGCTCGGCGCCTTCGAATCGGGGGTGGCGGCGCGCCTGATGGGCCTGGTGCCGTCGGTGATCTTCGGCGGCTGCATGACCCTGGCGGTGGTCGGCGCGACTGCGAAACTGGCGCCCAAGCTGCGCCGGCTGGATCTGCGCGACCTGCAGTGAGGCCGCGCCGCGGCCCGATCAGCGGCCCGATCAGTCGCTGCGCAGTCTGACCCGGCGGCTTTCCGCTTCGGGATGCGGTGCCGCTTCGGCGCGCGGCGCGGGTTTGCGCAAGGCCGCCGCGACCGCGCCGACCAAGGCGATCAGGCCGTTCAAGGCCACCGCCGCGACCGCTACCAGCACGTCGCCATAGCTGCCGGCGGCGCTGGGTTCGGCATCGAGGTTGGCCAACCGCCATACGCCCATGCCGATCAGCGGCGAGCCGACCAGCAGGTTGAGCACGAACAAGGCCGGGCCGGCGACGCGGTTGTAGCGGTAGGACAGCCGCCACAGCACCAGGTTGAGGCCGATGATCAGCACCGGTGCGGCAAGCAACAGCAGTTCGTCCATGAGTCGTCGCCGGTTATGCGGTGGCCGCCACGGTAGCACCGTCCGACCGGCGCGGCAGTAGCCGGCCACGGCCGCCTCGCCGTCGTCGCCACTCCGGCCTGCAGCGTCGTGCATGCGCGGGCCAGTCATGCCGCGCCGACGCGGCCCGCACCGCAGCGGCGGCCCAAAAACGAAAAGCCCCGCATTCGCGGGGCCTTTCGTGGTGCGGTACGGCGGGATACGCGACCGATCAGTCGCCCATCTGCTTCTGCAGGTGTTCCCAACGTTCCTGAGCGTCGATGGTGCGCTCGGCGGTCAGGCGCGCCTCCAGGCGCTCCAGGCCGATTTCTTCGCCGGTGTCGACGCAGAAACCGTAGTCGCCGGAATCCACGCGCTTGAGCGTGCTGTCGATCTTGCTGATCAGCTTGCGGTAACGGTCGCGGGTGCGAAGCTCGAGCGAGTTCTCGGTCTCGCGCGTCGCGCGCTCGGCCTCATCGCCGACATCGCGCACTTCGTCCTTGAGGTTCTCGATGGTCTGCTTCGATTCCTCGACCAGGTCGGTACGCCACTGCAACAGACGCTGGCGGAAGTACTCCAGCTGCAGCGGGCTCATGTATTCCTCGTCCGGCGCCGGCTTGTAGCCTTCCGGCATGAGCGGACGGCCGGTCGCCGGGTCGTTCTTGTAGGGCACGACCTTAACCTTGGTTTTCGGTGCGGGGGTTTGTTGAGTCTTGGCGGTGACGGCCACGGCGACCTTGCCGGCCGGGCGCACGACCGGAGCGGCGGCGGTTGTCGCGGACTTGCCCGCGGAGTTTTTGCTGGATGCTGTCTGGGTCACTGTGTTCTTGCTTTGGTCGGAGATGCTGACGACCTGCGTCGGGGCGGCCTTGGAGGGCGGCGACGATGCGGGCTGCTTGTCGGCAGGCTTGGCTGCGGGCTTCACAGCTTCGGGCTTTTTCACTTCAGTTTTCTTAAGCTCGGGCTTCTTCGCTCCGCTGTCCTTGCCTGCCGCGGATTTCTTGGCCGGTGCCGCGGGCACCGCCTTCTTCGCCGGAACCGCCGGCTGGGCCGCCGGCTTGTTCGCGGCCGGAGCCTTGGCGGGCGCCGTCTTCTTCGCGGGCGCGGCCTTCTTGGCCGCCGGTTTGCTCGGCGTGGCTTTCTTGACTGCTGCCGTCTTGGTCGCCGCGGGCTTGCTCGCGGGCTTCTTGGCCGCGGGCGTCTTGACCGCAGGCTTCTTGGCGACCGCCTTCTTCGGCGCAGGCTTGGCCACCTTCTTAGCGGCCGGCTTGACGGTCTTCTTGGCGGCCTTGGCGGCCTTCTTCGCAGGTTTTTTCACTGCCACGAGCGGCTTGTCCTTCTATTCCCTGAGGGCGCCCCTGGACGCGGTCCAGGAGCTTCGCGGGCCAAGCATGACCCACCCGGTCATCAAATGCACATGCGTTCGACGACCGCAAGTGAAATCCGGCATTACGCCGGTTTTCGCCCGGTCCGAGCAAACATGGCGGCTTCGCTTCCACGCCGCGCGGACCTTCGTCTTGCACTTGCCTTGTTTGGGGAAAGCGCGCTGTTATACCCTGCTGCGGCACCCGCGGCAACCGCGCGAAATACCCGGCCAAACGCAGTGCCCGCGGTCTGTTCAGCGCCCCGGCCCTGTCTTAGTCCCTACCGTTGCCGGCATGAAGGAAACGTGATCGACCGCCTGCTCATCGCCCTGCTTCATGGCTACAAACGTTGGATCAGTCCGATGTTAGGCCAGCGCTGCCGTTTCTATCCCAGCTGCTCCTCATACTCGATGCAGGCCATCGAGCGCTTCGGCGCGCTCAAGGGCAGCTGGCTCACGGTCCGGCGCATCGCGCGCTGCCATCCCCTGCACCCCGGCGGGCACGATCCGGTGCCGCCCCTGGAACCTGGAAAGCACTCATGTCATCGACACTGATCGTCAACGCCCGCCTGGTCAACGAAGGACGCGAATACGACGGCGACCTGCGCGTCGAAGACGGCCGCATCGCCCAGATCGGCAGTGGCCTGGCCGCACGCGGCAACGAGACCGTGGTCGACGCTCAGGGCCGGCGCCTGCTGCCGGGCATGATCGACGACCAGGTTCACTTCCGTGAACCGGGCCTGGAGTACAAGGCCGACATGGCGACCGAGTCGGCCGCGGCGGTCGCCGGCGGCCTGACCACGTTCATGGACATGCCCAATACCAACCCGCCGACCCTGGATGCGCAGGCGCTGGAGGACAAGTACCGCCGCGCCGCCGGCCGCGCCTGGGGCAACTACGGCTTCTACCTGGGCGCCAGCAACGACAACCTGGCGGCGATCCAGCGCCTGGACCCGCGCACGGCGCCCGGTGTGAAAGTGTTCATGGGCGCCTCGACCGGCAACATGCTGGTCGACGACCCGGTGACCCTCGACGCGATCTTCCGCGACGTGCCGACGCCGATCATCACCCACTGCGAAGACACGCCGATGATCGACGCCGAACTGGCGCGCTACAAGGCACAGTACGGCGACGACATCCCGGCGCGCTTCCATCCCGATATCCGCTCGCGCGAGGCCTGCAAGAAATCCACCGAGCTGGCGATCTCGCTGGCGCGCAAGCACGGCACCCGCCTGCACGTGCTGCATATCAGCACCGCCGACGAGCTGGCGCTGTTCGAGGCCGGCCCGATCGAAGGCAAGCGCATCACTGCCGAGACCTGCATCCACTTCCTGCGTTTCGACCGCGACGATTACGAGACCCTGGGCCACTTGATCAAGTGCAACCCGGCGATCAAAGACCCGGCCGACCGCGAGGCGTTGATCCGCGCGGTCGCCGGCGACGTCATCGACGTGCTCGCCACCGATCACGCTCCGCACACGCTGGAAGAAAAAGCCCGCCCCTACACCGGCGCGCCGAGCGGCCTGCCGCTGGTCCAGTTCGCGCTCAACGCCGCGCTGGAGCTGGTGCATGAAGGCCGCCTGACCACCGCCCAGGTGGTCGACAAGTTCGCTCACGCCCCGGCCAAGCTGTTCGACGTCGCCCAGCGCGGCTTCCTGCGCGAAGGCTATGCCGCCGACCTGGTGCTGATCGACGACGCGCCCTACACCGTGCGCCGCGAGGACGTGCTGTCCAAGTGCGGCTGGTCGCCGTTCGAGGGCCGCACCTTCCGTTCGCGGATCGCCTCGACCTGGGTCAACGGCGTATTGGCCTGGGACGGCAGCGCCCTGGTCGGCGCGGCCAACGGACAGCGCCTGGCTTTCGATCGATGAGGTCAGTGCTCGCGGGTTCGATGTTGCTTGTGGCCGCGCTCGCGGCCTGGCTCGTCCCGGTTTCGTTCGCCGATGCACAAACCGCCCCGGCCGTAGCGCCGGCGCGCGCGCCGGCCGATGCCCGCATCGTGTTTCCACCGGCGGCGCAGCAAGGCGCGTTGGTGATCGGCAAGGTCCCGGCCGGCAGCGTGGTGCGCTACGGCGAGCGCGTCCTGCGTACCACCGGCTACGGCACGGTGGTGTTCGGCGTCGGCCGCGAGGCCAGCGGCACGTTGACCTTGCAAGTCGAGACCGCGCCGGGCCGCGTCGACAGCGTGCGCATCGCGGTGACGCCACGCGATTTCCCGACCGAGTACATCCAGGGCGTGCCGCCCAAGACCGTCAATCCGCCGCCGGAGATCGCCGCGCGCATCGAACGCGAGCAGGCCGAAGTCACCGCCGCGCGGGCGCGCGACGACGACCGCGCCGATTTCGCCCAGGCCTTCGTCTGGCCGGTACGCGGCCGCATCAGCGGCCGTTTCGGCAACCAGCGCGTCTACAACGGCCAGAAAGGCTCCGGCCATTCCGGCATGGACATCGCCGCGCCGACCGGCACCGCGATCCTGGCGCCGGCCGCCGGCGTGGTCACTTTCGCCAAGCCCGGCCTGTATCTCACTGGCGGCACCGTGTTGCTCGACCACGGCCACGGAGTCAGCTCGAACTTCCTGCATCTGTCGCGCATCGACGTCAAAGTCGGCGACCGCGTTACCCAGGGCCAGACCCTCGGCGCGGTCGGCGCAACCGGGCGCGCGACCGGCCCGCATCTGCACTGGGGCATGAACTGGTTCGACGTGCGGGTCGACCCGCTGCTGATGCTGGAACGCGCGCAGGCCGACCAGACGACGAAAGCGGCGGCGGCGAAACCGGCGACGCCGTAACGCCTCAGGCGAGGTCGGGCGCCGGATACAGGCGTCCGAGCGGCGCGTAGGAAGGCGAGCGTTCCAGCTCGCACAGGCGCAGCCACTTCGGATTCGGTTGACGCGGCCCCGCCGCGAGCAGGCCGGCGCCGGTCGAGATCAGGCCGAGCCGCGAACGCGCCGCGGTCGCGGCGATGTAGAAATCGCCGTCGTCGACGCCTGCATCGCCGTCGAACGACGGCAAAGCGCGGCGCTCTTCGGGCAACCACGGCGCGATCTGCAGCCACAACGCCGGCCAGTCGATCTGCGGAAACGGCGCGGCGCGCGCCGCCATCGGCGTCAGCTGCGGCGCCAGGCGCCCACGTGGCTGCACCGGGTTCTCGGCGAAACAGCGGTAGACGAATTCGCTCGCGGTCATCGCATCGGCGCCGGCGCGGGCGACGCGCTGCAAGGCTTCGTACAACACCCGGCGCAAGGCCGCTTGCGGCGGCAACTCGCGCTCGCGCACCGCCGCGAGCACGCCGAGCGCGCGCAAGGGATCGCCGGCATAGTTCGGCCGACGCAAGGACAAGGCATGCGCAAGCACGGCGATGCGGTCGTTGTCCTGCAAGTCCTCGCCCTGCCCCGACAGCGGGCGGCGCACATCGACCGCGACCAGGTCGGCCGCCGCCAAGCGCTCGTCCAAAGACGGCTCGACCACGCCGCCGGCACCGAAATCGATCACGCAGCCGGCGCGGCCGACCAGCGCGACCTGGTCGTAATCGCTGTCGCCGAACCACGCGCTCAAACTCGCCAACTCGCTGCGGCTGCGCATCAGCAGCAGGTCGCCGGTGCGCAACTGCGCAGCCGAGACCGTGGCCGTGGCCGTGGCCGTACCCGGGCTGTCCGGCGGGTTCATGACACGACCTCGGGCTCCGGCGCGACGCTGTGACCGGTAACGCGGTCGCGGCCGGCCGACTTGCTCGCATACAGGGCGGCGTCGGCGCGTTCCAGCAACTGTTCCGGGGTTTCGCCGGTGCGCAGTTCGGCCACGCCGAGGCTGAGGCTGACCGGCAACAGGCGGCCGTCGATCGACAAGGGGCTGCCGCTGACCGATTCGCGCAGATGCTCGGCCACCCGGATCGCGTCGCGCAGATAGGTATCGGCCAACACCACCAGCACTTCGTCGCCGCCGTAACGGCCGAACAGGTCGTAGGCGCGCAAGCGGTTGCGGGTGCGCAAGGCGACGATGCGCAGGGTTTCGTCGCCGACGCGATGGCCGTGCTCGTCGTTGATGCGCTTGAAATGGTCGATATCGAAAAACACCACCGACAGGGGCCGGTGCGAACGCTGCGCACTTTCGACCGCGCCACGCAGGCTCTGCGAAATCGCCGCGCGGGTCATGGCCCCGGTCAGGCTGTCGTAGGTGGCCAGTCGGTTGGCGGTGTCGCGGTCGCGCCGCAGCTGCTGCAGTTTCGAGGTCAGACCGAGCAGCAGGCCGAGCCCGCCGAAGGCCAGGCCGACCGGGAACGAATATTCCAGCCAGGCGTACTCCGGCCACCACTCGTGATTGGCGCCGACCAGCACCACCAGCAGCACCATCAACGGCGACCACGCCAGCAACAGGAAGTAGGCCTCGCGCTGACGCCGCCAGATCGCCACCACGGTGCAGTACAGCACCAGCCCGATCACCAGCAGCAGGTTGAGGTTGCCGAACAGCGCGCTGTGCTTCCAGGTGCGGAACAGCGACACCAGCAGCAGCGCGCCGAGCGACGCACTGCAGTAGTCGAGGATGCGCGCGACCTTGGGCTGAGTCGTGCGCAAGCCGAGGAAGAAGATCAAAAAGCGGATGCTGGCGAGCACCGCGGCGGTATTGAGCACGACGTTGGTGCGGCCGTCCGGGGCGATCTCGTCGAGCCAGGGAATCGCCCGCATCTCGCCGCCGTCGGCGGTCAGGGTCAGGATCTGCAGGACCAGGGTCAGGCCGAGGTAGGCATAGCCGCGTTCGCGCAGCCCGGCCCAGAAACCGAAGGCGAGCACCGCCGCCACCCCCATCGCGGTCAGCACGATGCTGCGCAGCCCCACGTGCAGCATGTCCTCGCGCTGCACTTTCGCCAGCGGCTGGATCGTCACCTTGGACGGCAGCACGTCGACCGTCAGCACGCGCAGATACAGCGAATCGCCGCGGCGCAGGCCGTGCGGCAAGGGGAAGACGATGAAACGGGTGGAATGGCTGAAGTCGGTGTCGGGCCCGTAGATCGAGCGCCGCAGCGGCACCGCGTCGCCGGGGCGCCACAGTTCGATTTCGCGGCGATACGGCCGGCTGATCACCAGTTGCGGCGCATCGGATTCGGCGACGTCCTGGTTGACCGTCACCCGCCACCACACCGGCTGGCGCCGCGGCGCCGAAATCTGGTTGCCGGCGATGCTTTCGAACTCGCGATCGAATTCGCCCCCGAGTATCCGCGCCGGCACCGGGTCCTGGCCCAGGCGGGACAGACTCAGCGACGGCGACGCATAGGAGGCGCGGCCCGGCGAAGCCAGGCCCAAGGATTGCGCCGACACGATCGTCGCCACCCACATTCCCAGCAGCACCAACAGGGTCTGCCAGGCCCGACGCGAGGGTTTCCCCATGCCCCTTCCGGTCACAAGTCTGGTGAACCGAGCATAGCCCATGGGCCTCGCGCTCCGGGGGAGGGGGCCGTCACGGTTTGGGCCTCGAATCTGTGCACTCGCCCACGCCTCCATGCATTGCCGCAGCGATCCTGCCGCGGCTCGGAGACGATGCTACACGTCCGCTGCGTCGCCGCGATGCCGACTGTCCGTCGGACATCGCCGCATCACACCGTCAGTCGCGGGCGCCCTGCCCGGTGACCCGGGCGACGGCGTCGTGCGCGTGCAGGCTTTCGAAGTGCGCGATCTGCGCATCGAAGCGTTCGATGCGCTTGTCGTGCGACAAGGCGGCGGCGACGCGGCGCGCGGCGTCTTCGCAGAACATCAGGTTTTCGGCGTTGAGGCGGGCGAAGGCCTGCTCGTCCTCGCGCTTGACCGCGGTCTGCACCGGCGTGCCGAGGGCGTGTTCGATGGCGTCGATCAAAGCGACCAGCGGCACTTCGTCGAAGGCCGGACGCAGTTCGACGCGCACGTCGGCGCGGCTGCGCTGGGCGTGCGGCGTCGCCGCCAGACCGCGTTCGGACGCCAGCCAGTCGCTGACCACCGCGGTCGACAGCGGATGGGCGGCGGCGAAATCGTCGGCGAAACGTTCGGCGTTGAGCTGGCGCGACAGCGCCGCCGAGGCCGGACAGGTGCTGGAGTATTCGACCGCGAAACGCAGGCCCAGATGCAGGTGGCCGTCGAGCAGGCGCGCGTCGATCTCGACCGGGTAGCGCTTCCAGCCGGCGTTGTGGCTGGCCAGCGCCGGACGCAGCAGCAACTGCTCGTAGCGCAGGACCAGACGCGCGGCGCTGGAAATGCCGCCCTGGCCGTCGACCAGGCTCTGCAGCACCCGGCGCAAGCCGGCCGGCGTCACCGTCTCGCTGGCGAAGGCGTTCTGCAGATGCAGGTACATGCGCGACATGTGGATGCCGCGCGCATCGGCGTCGCGCAGATTCACCGAGACGTCGACCGAGGCCGCGACCTGGATCGAACTGCCGTCGGCCGCGGCGATCCGCAGCGGCAAGGCGATGTTGGACATCCCGACCCAGTCGAGCGGTCGCGCCGCGGCGGCGGCGTCGAAGGCGACATCGGGCAGGACGGGCTTGAGTGCGGAGGGGGTCTGGGGAGGATTCACGACGACAAAGGTGGGGGCGCGTGGGGGGAACGCAACGCCGTCATTCTAGCCGCAGGGGCCGGGCGTCCCCTGCCCGGCCCTGCAACGCTCAGTTGCGGGCGCCACGCCAGGCCGCCAGCAGCGCCGTCCACGGCGACAGCGGACGGGCCGCGTCGCCGCGCTGCAGGCGGGTATGCGCCAGCGCCGTCCACAGGCGCCGCGGCACGGTCGAGCCGCCGCGGGCCGGCCATTGCGCCAGCAGTTCGCGGCTCCATTCGGCCGCCGCGCCCTCGCCCGGACGCGCCAGGGTGCGCGCGACCACGCTCAGCGGCACCGCCGCGTCGCCTTGCAGGACCAGGCGCGCTTCCAGCAGCGAGGACAGGATCGGCGCCACCGCAGTCTCGGCCAACTGCCCCGGCACCGGCCCGAACAGGGCCAGGTCGATCGCGCCGATGGCCTCGGCCAGCGGGGTCAGCGCCTCGAAGGCCTCGTTGCGGTCGCCCGGGCGCTCGCGGCTGTCGCGCAGCGACGGCAGCATCACCGCCAGCGCCTTCCACGGCGCCGCTTGCCGCTGCAGGGCCAGGCCGAGCGGGTGCCGGCGGCGGCCCTGGCTCCAGCCTTGCAGTTCCTCGATCCACCAGCCGAGCTTGGCTTCGCCCGGCGCGGCATCGCTGCCGCCCCAGGCGGCATCGGTCAGTTCCTGTTGCAGGCTCGCCCAGGCCAGCGCAGTGCTGCGCTGGGCGCGCGGCACGAACACTTCGGCGACCGACCATTCCGGCCAACGCGCGCGCCACTTGGCGGTGAAATCCTCCAGCGCCTCGTCGCGGTCGGCGGCGGCGGCCGCTGCGGTCATCGCGTCGCCGGCCATGCGCCTGGCTCGCTCAAACTCGCAGGCAGCTCGACCAGCACGTCGCCCTGCCAGGCGATCGGGTCGTCCTCGCTGAGGCGGTAGCCCCACAGCGCCACCACCGAAGCCATGCCGGCGGCGCGCGCGGCGACGATGTCGCGCTCGTCGTCGCCGACGTAGATGCAATCGCCGGGACGCATGCCGATCAATTCGGCGGCATGGGTCAGCGGCAGCGGATCGGGCTTGCGCACCGCCAGGGTGTCGCCGCCGATCAACACCGCACAGCGCGTCTGCCAACCCAGCAGCGGGATCAGCTTGCGCGCGAGGTATTCGGGCTTGTTGGTGACGATGCCCCACACGCAGCCGGCCGCTTCCAGCGCCGCCAGCATCGCTTCGACGCCTTCGAACGGCGCGCCGTGCAGGCCGAGTTCGCGCTCGTACAGGTCGAGGAATTCCTGCACCCAGCCGTCCCGCTCGCCGGCGTCGATGTCGGGAAAGGCCGCGCCGATCATCGCCCGCGAACCCTTGGACACGTGCGGTCGCAAAAGCTCGAGGCCGATCGGGTCGCGGCCGCGATCGGCGCGCATGCGGTTGGCGACGGCGAGCATGTCCGGCGCGCTGTCGAGCAAGGTGCCGTCGAGATCGAACAACACCGCCTTCGGGAAGGCGCGTGCGTCGGCCTGGTCGAGCGTAGCGGCGGCGGTCATGCGTCGAACTCCGGCTTCAGCGCGCAAGCGAGGTAGTTGACGTCGGTGCGCGAGATCACCCGCGCCGCGTTGCGCCAGGGTTCGTACATCAGGCCGCTGACGTCTTCCATCTGCAGGCCGGCCTCGCGCAACCAGGCGGCGAGTTCGGACGGCTTGATGAAGTCGCGGTACTGATGCGTCCCTTTGGGCAACACCCGCGCCACGTATTCGGCGCCGACGATGGCCAGCGCGAACGCCGCCGGGGTGCGGTTGAGGGTCGACAGGAACAGACGTCCGCCGGGCCTGAGCAGACGCGCGCAGGCGCGCACCACCGCGGCCGGATCGGGCACGTGTTCGAGCATCTCCATGCAAGTGATCGCATCGAAGCGACCCGGCATTTCCTCGGCCAGGCTCTCGGCCGCCTGCAGGCGGTAGTCGATGGCGACGCCGGTCTCCAGGCGATGCAGCTTGGCGACCTTGATCAGTTCCGGCGCGAGATCGATCGCGGTGACCTGGGCGCCCGCCGCGGCCAGGGCCTCGCTGAGCAGGCCGCCGCCGCAACCGACGTCGAGCACCTGCGCATCGCGCAGATTCACGCGCTGGACGACATAGCCCAGGCGCGCCGGGTTGAGCGCGTGCAAAGCCTTCTGCGGGCCTTCCGGGTCCCACCAGCGATTGGCCAACGCGCCGAACTTGTCGAGTTCGGCCTGGCTGAAGTTGTTGTGCTCGGCCGCGGCGCTGTTGTGCTCGGCCGCGGCGCTGTCGTGCTCGGCCGCGGCGCTGGCGCCTGCGGAGCTGTCGGAGGGGGTGTGCGGGGTCGAATTGGCTGCGCTCATGACTTCCTGCCCGTCATTGCTGCGGATCGTTGCGGACCGCCCTGCCCGCGCGATGCGCGGGCGAGGATCGGTCCGGCGTGGCGCGGGCCGGGCCCGCGGCGTGTGGGTCGATAGTGTGAAGCAAGCGCCGCCGATGCGCCGTCGAGGCCGCGCCAGCGCACGGCGACAGCGCCCGGTGGCGATCGCGTCGCGGCGATCGCGCTCAGCGCCGGATCGTCGCGATGCGTTCGCGCCATTGCCGGGCGTTCGCGACCAGGGCCGCGGTGTCCATGTCGATCAGTTCGCGCTGGCGCAGCTTGCTGCGCCCGGCGATCCACACGTCGCTGACCTGGTGACGGCCGGTCGCATACATCAGCTGCGAGACCACGTGGTGCACCGGCTGGGTTTCGAGCTGGCCGAGGTCGACGCAGACCAGGTCGGCCTGCTTGCCGATCTCGATCGAGCCGATCTTGGCTTCGAAGCCGAGCGCCCTGGCGCCGCCGAGGGTGGCCGCGCGCAGCGACTTGAACGCGTCCAGGGCCGAAGCGTCGTTGGCGACCGCCTTGGCCAGCAAGGCCGCGGTGCGGGTTTCGCCGAACATGTCGAGGTCGTTGTTGCTGGCGCAGCCGTCGGTGCCGATCGCCAGGTTGACCCCGGCCTGCTCCAGCTTGCACGCCGGGCAGAAGCCCGAGGCCAGCTTGAGGTTGGATTCAGGGCAGTGCACCACGCTGACGCCGCGCTCGGCGCACAAGGCGATCTCGGCGTCGGTGAGCTGGGTCATGTGCACCGCGATCAGGCGGTCGCTGACCAGGCCCAGCCGGTCCAGGCGCGCGAGCGGTCGCTGGCCGTGCAGCTTGATCGAGTCGGCCACTTCCTGCGCGGTCTCGTGGGTGTGCAGGTGGATCGGCAGGTCGAGCTGGTCGGCGAGCATGCGGATGCGTTCGAAATTCGCATCGCTGACCGTGTACGGCGCATGCGGCGCGAACGCGGTCGCGACCAGGGCGTCGTCGCGCCACAGGTCGTGCACTTCGCCGGCGCGGTCGAAGTATTCGTCGGAGCTCTTGGCCCAGGCGGTCGGGAAATCGATCACCGGCAGGCCGACCCGGGCGCGGAAACCGTGGCGCTTGTAGACCGCGGCCTGCACGTCGGGGAAGAAATAGTTTTCGTTGGCGCAGGTGGTGCCGCCGCGCAGCATCTCGGCGATCGCCAGGGTGATGCCGTCTTCGACGAACTGCGGCCCGATCACCGCCGCTTCGACCGGCCAGATGTGGCCTTGCAGCCATTCCATCAACGGCAGGTCGTCGGCGATCCCGCGCAGCAGGGTCATCGGGTTGTGGGTGTGGGCGTTGACCAGGCCCGGGATCAGCGCGGCCTCGGGCCGCGACACCGTCTGCGCCGCGGCGTAGCGCGTGCGCGCCTCGGCGGTCGGCAGCAGACCGACGATGACGCCGTCCTTGATCGCCACGGCGTGGTCTTCGAGCACCACCGCATGCGGCTCGACCGGCACCACCCAGCCCGCTTCGATCAACAGGTCGCAGGCGATGGGCGGGTGTTCGTGGGTCATATGCGCTCGCTCGTAAGGCTGTGGGGCACCGGTCCGGCAGGCTCCGGTGCTTGCCGCCAGGCCGGCGGCATGGCGCCGTGCGGCCCGCAGGCCCGGTTCGCACCGGACCTTTTCGCACCGGACCTCATTGTGGGCTGGCCGGGTTACAGCCGACTTTGCCGATCGCGACCGCAACCCAGGCAAGGCGCCCGGCCGGCGCTGCGGCCAGGCTGCGGCCAGGCTGCGGTCGCCATCGCGGCCGCAGCCCAACACTAATAACTTACTTGGCGCGGCTGAAGTACTCGCCCGAACGGGTGTCGACCTTGATGATCTCGTCCTGGCTGACGAACAGCGGCACGCGCACCACCGCACCGGTTTCCAGGGTCGCCGGCTTGCCGCCGCCGCCCGAGGTATCGCCGCGCACGCCCGGGTCGGTCTCGACGATCTTCAGTTCGACGAAGTTCGGCGGCTGGACCATGATCGGCACGCCGTTCCACAGCGTCACCACGCAGGCTTCCTCGCCCTTGAGCCACTTCTCCGCGCCGCCCATGCCCGACTTGTCGGCCTGGACCTGCTCGAAGCTTTCCGGGTTCATGAAGTGCCAGTACTCGCCGTCGCTGTAGAGGTATTGCATGTCGGTGTCGACGACGTCGGCGGCCTCGAGGTCGTCGGTCGCCTTCATGGTCATTTCGACCACGCGGCCGGACTTGATGCTGCGGTACTTCACGCGGGTGAAGGCCTGGCCCTTGCCCGGCTTGACGTACTCGGTATCCGTGATGACGCAAGGATCGTTGTTGACGAGGATCTTCATCCCGTTCTTGACGTCGTTCATGCCATAGCTGGCCATGCTGAAACTCCTGCGAATAATGAGTGTGGCGTTGCGTTGGGGTTCCGGTCACCCCCGCACCGGGCGGGTCGGCGGTGGCCGCGGCCGTCGTCCGGCGCGGTCCCGGGCCGGCCTGCGGCGAGCCCAGGGGTCCGCGATGCGAGGGACCTGCCTGTGGCGGCGGAAGGCTAGAATGTCGGGCTGCGCCGGCCCATCCGCTGCGATTCACCGCGGCGGCGGGACCCGGGCGCCGTAATCGGAACCCTGAAGGCTAGCCCTGCATGATACCCGCTGCTCAAGCCTCCTTACAGCAGGCCCCCACGCCCGCGAGCGCAACCGCCGGCCCGCCGGCCGCGGGCGCTCGCTGGCAGGCGCTGTGGCGCGAGGCGGTGCGCGATCCGCGCGAGCTGCTGGCCCTGCTCGGCCTGTCCGACGCGGCCCTGGCGCTGTCGGACGAGGCCGCGGCGCAGTTCCCGCTGCGGGTACCGCGCGGTTTCGTCGCGCGCATGCGCCACGGCGACCCGCACGACCCGCTGCTGCGCCAGGTCCTGCCGCTGGACGACGAACTGCGGCCGATGCCGGGTTTCAGCCTCGACGCGGTCGGCGACGACGCGGCCAAGGCCGGCCATGGCGTGATCCGCAAGTACAACGGACGGGCCCTGCTGATCGCCACCGGCAGTTGCGCGATCCACTGCCGATACTGCTTCCGCCGTCACTTTCCCTATGCCGAGGAAACCGCCGCGGCCGGCGGCTGGCGCGACGCGGTCGCCGCGATCGGCGCCGACACCGGTATCGACGAGGTCATCCTGTCCGGCGGCGACCCCTGGTCGCTGGCCACGCCGAAGCTCGAAGAGCTGAGCGAGGCCCTGGCCCAGGTCCCTCACCTCAAGCGCCTGCGCATCCATACCCGCCTGCCGGTGGTCCTGCCCGAGCGCGTCGACGCCGCCCTGCAGACCTGGCTCGAACGCCTGCCGTGGCCGGTGGCGGTGGTGCTGCACGCCAACCACGCCCAGGAATTCGACGCCGAGGTCGACGCGGCGATGCGGCGCCTGCGCGCCAGCGGCGCGACCTTGCTCAATCAGGCGGTGTTGCTGCGCGGCGTCAACGACAGCGTCGAGGCCCTGGCCGCGCTCAGCGAGCGCAGCTACGCCGCCGGCGTGCTGCCCTATTACCTGCACCAGCTCGACCGGGTCCAGGGTTCGGCCCATTTCGAGATCGCCGACGAGCGCGCCCGCGAGCTGCACCGGCAGCTGGCCGCGCGCCTGTCGGGCTACCTGGTGCCCAAGCTGGTGCGAGAAGTGGCAGGCGACCCGGGCAAGCGTCCGTTGTAAGGTTGTAATCTGGTTGGGGTTTGATTGGGGAACGCCGAGGAGCCGTACGCGGACGCGGAAGCGCCCGCGGCGTACGTCCGCGGCGCGATCGAACTCCTCAACGGGTCACAGATTCTCGACCTTGCATGGACGAGGCCGGCGCTTCATGTCATAAAACCGGCCCACGGAGGTGGTCAATGCAATTCGGCAAAGACATGGTGCTGCGCTTGTTGATCGTCGACGACAGCGTCGAGGCGGCGGAGGCCATCGTCAGCGGGCTACGCAACAGCGGCATCGCGGTACGGCCGACACGGCCGGAAAACGAACAGGAAGTCGCCGCACTGATCCTGCAGCATCCACCGGACCTGGTGTTGGCGGCGCGCAACTCGCGCAACGTCTCGCTGGCCAAGCTGATGCAGAGCGTCGACGCCAGCGGCAAGGACCTGCCGGTGCTGGTGCTGTTGGAATCGATCGACGACGCCGCCCTGCTCGGCGCGCTGGAGATCGGTGCGCGCGGCGTGGTGCTGCGCTCCAACGTCGCCCACGTGCAGAACGCGGTACGCGCCGAATGGGCCGACCTGGAAGCGCGCCGCTCGCTGCGCCGCCTCGAGGCCCAGGTCCGCGAGACCGAGCGCCGCTGCGACGCGCTGATCGATTCCTCGCGCGACCCGATCGCCTACATCCACGAAGGCATGCACATCCGTGCCAATGCCGCGTACCTGGAAATCTTCGGCTTCGAGTCCTTCGAGGACATCGAAGGCATGTCCCTGCTCGACCTGGTCGCGCCGTCCCAGGTCGACGGCTTCAAGCAATTGCTCAAGCAGCTCAGCAAGGGCGAGGCGCCGCCGCCGAGCTACGAGACCCAGGCCCGCGCGCTCGACGGCAACGCCTTCCCGGCGGTCATGGAGTTCACCGCGGCCACCTACGAAGGCGAACACTGCCTGCAGGTGGTGCTGCGCCGCCAGGAGATCGACCCCGAACTCGCCCGCGAAGTGGAAGCGCTGCGTCAGCGCGACCAGGTCACCGGCCTGCTCAACCGCGCCACCTTCCTGCGCGCGCTCGAAGACGCGGTGTCCGACGCGGCGCAGAACTCGGCCCACCATGGCCTGCTGCTGCTCGAGCCCGACCACTACAACCAGCTGTTGCAGGAAATCGGCCTGGACCAGGCCGACCAGCTCATCGCCGCCTGCGGCGAGCGCCTGCGCGCGGCGATCGGCCCGGACGACATTGCCGCGCGGTTCGGCGAGCACCAGTTCGCGGTGCTGACCCGGCACAGCGACCATATGCACACCTCCAACCTCGCCGAAGGCATCCGCGCGGCGTTCGCCGACCACGTGCTGGAGACCGACAGCCTGTCGCTGAGCGCCACCGCCAGCGTCGGCGGCGTGCAGATCGGCGAGAAGATCGCCAGCATCACCGCGGTGCTCGGCAAGGCCAGCCAGTGCCTGCAGTCGGCCAGCGACGTCGGCGGCAACCGCACCGAGCTGTTCGACCCCGGCGCGGCCGACCGCGCCGAGGAAGAACGCATCGCCGCCTGGGTCGGACGCATCCGCGACGCCCTCGACGCCGACCGCTTCGTCATGAACTACCAGCCGCTGATCAATCTGCACGGCGAACCGATGGAGATGTACGAGGCCTACCTGCGCATGCAGAACAGCCCCTCGGGCGAAGTCGGCGGCGAGCTGGTGCAACCGTTGTCGTTCCTGCAGATCGCCGAAGAACACGGCCTGCTGTGGGAAATCGACCGCTGGGTGGTCGGCAAGGCCATCCAGGTCATCGGCGAACGCATGCGCCAGGGCCGCCGCACCACCTTGCTGGTCAAGATCACCCAGGCCTCGCTACAGGACGAAAGCCTGATCCAGCACGTGGTCGAGCAACTGGCCAAGTACGGCGCCGACGGCAAGCTGCTGGTGCTGCAACTGCCCGAGTCCAAGGTCTTCACCAACCTGCGCGCCGCCCAGGAACTGCAGTCGCGCATCTCCCAGTACGGCGTACGCGTCGGCCTGGAGCAGTTCGGCGCCGGCCTCAACTCGTTCCAGTTGCTCAATCACTTCGACGCCGCCTTCCTCAAGATCGATCGCGGCTACATGATCGACCTGACCTCCAACCCCGACCACCAGCAGCGCGTGCGCGAAATCGCCGAGAAAGCGCGCGAACTGGGCCGGCAGACCATCGCCGAATTCGTCCAGGACGCCGCCAGCATGAGCCTGCTGTTCGGTGCCGGCATCGACTACGCCCAGGGCCATTTCCTGGCCGCTGCCGGGCCGGACATGGATTACGACTTCCAGTAGTTCGGGACTTGGGACTTGGGACTCGGGACTCGGGACTTGGGACTCGGGACTCGGGACTCGGGACTCGGGACTCGGGACTCGGGACTCGGGACTCGGGACTCGGGACTCGGGACTCGGGACTCGGGAAAAGGCTGAAGGCTCCATATTGTCGCCGCAACAAAAAAACCGCCGAAAGGCGGTTTTTTTGTCGTCGAAGTTGCGGCAAACAACCCGCCCTTGCCGTGTCGCCGTTGCTGTTCCCCCCTTTGGTGAGGGGGGCCAGGGGGGATTTGCTCTTGCTCTAAGCCGCGCAACTGCCACCTATCGCACCGACCTCAGCGCACCACCGCGCGGCCGCTCGAACGCTGCTCCGGCGCATTGCGCAGCGCCTCGATGCGTTCCTCCAGCGGCGGATGGCTGCGCATCAAGCGCGAAAACCCATGCCCGACCGCGCCGCTGATGCCGAACGCCTGCACCTGGTTCGGCAAGGTGCTCTGCCCATAGGTCTGCGACAACCGCTGCAGCGCCGCGATCATCTTGTCGCGGCCGGCCAACTGCGCACCGCCGGCGTCGGCGCGGAACTCGCGGTAACGCGAGAACGCCATCGCGATCATGCTGGCGATCAAGCCGAACACCACGTCCAGCACCATCACCACCAGGAAGTAGAAGAGGCCGGGGCCGCGCGACTCGCGCTGACCGCCGAGCATCGCGTCGATCCAGCCGCCGACGATGCGCGCGGCGAACAGCACGAAGGTGTTCAGCACGCCCTGGATCAAGGCCATCGTCACCATGTCGCCGTTGGCGACGTGGCTGACCTCGTGGGCGAGCACCGCTTCGGCTTCGTCGCGGCTCATCGCCCGCATCAGCCCGGTCGACACCGCGACCAGCGCCGAGTTGCGGTTGGCGCCGGTGGCGAACGCGTTGATTTCCGGGGCGTCGTAGATCGCGACCTCGGGCATGCCGATGCCGGCCGCTTCGGCCTGGCGGCGCACGGTCGCGACCAACCACTGCTCGGTCTCGTTGCGCGGCTGTTCGATCACGTAGGCGCCGGTCGCGCGCTTGGCGATCCACTTCGACATCAGCAGCGAAATCAGCGAGCCGCCGAAACCGAACACCGCCGCCATCACCAGGATGCCGCCGTTGTTGCCCAGGCGGATGCCGAAGACGTTCTGCAGCACCGACATGACGATGCCGAGCAGGATCAGCACGGCCAGGTTGGTGGCCAGGAAAAGGGCTATGCGTTTGAACATGGACGTACGGGCTCTGTCTTACCGCGCACCGTGCGCAGCTTCAGTCGACGTCCCTGTCCAGGGCGGCATCGCCGCCGCCTGTCCTCATGTGCGGCGCGATCGCCGCATTGGTCAAATGTGGCGAAGACGCCGTTAATTCAACGAGAATCCCGCTATAACCCGTCCCAGCCAGAGCGCTCGTTCATTGTCCGGACATCCTTCACCGACCGCTGCGCCTGACCGGACGGACACGCCGTACCGGGGCCGCTTTGCGCCCTCGCCGACCGGCGACCTGCATCCGGGCTCGCTGCTGGCCGCGTTCGGCAGTTGGCTGCTCGCCCGCCATCACCGCGGCGCCTGGCTGGTCCGTATCGAAGACCTGGACCCGCCGCGCGAAGTTCCCGGCGCGGTCGAACGACAGTTGCGCACGCTCGCGGCGTTCGGCCTGCGCAGCGATGAGGCGATCGTGCGCCAGAGCGCGCGCGGCGTCCTCTACCAGGCCGCGCTCGACCGCCTGCTCGACGAAGGCCGCGCGTTCTTCTGCCATTGCAGCCGCAGCGACCTCGCGGCGAGCCACGGCATCCACCGCCGCTGCGTCGCGCACGCGCCGCGCCGCGGCCGCGCCGCGCCGCAACCGGCGGTGCGCCTGCGCGTCGCCGACGGCGCGGTGGTCGGGTTCGACGACGCCTTGCTTGGCGCGCAATCGCAGGACGTCGCCGGCGACGTCGGCGACTTTGTCCTGCGCCGCGCCGACGGCTACTGGGCCTACCAACTCGCAGTCGTCGTCGACGATGCCGCGCAAACCATCAGCGACGTCGTGCGCGGCGCCGACCTGCTCGACTCGACGCCACGCCAGATCCTCTTGCAAGCGGCGCTCGGCCTGCCGACGCCGCGCTATGCGCATTTGCCGCTGCTGCTCGACGCGCAGGGCCGCAAACTGTCCAAGTCCGACGCCGCCCAGCCGGTCGATGCCGGCGATCCCCTGCCCGCGCTGCGCACCGCCTGGCGCGGCCTCGGCCAGGATCCGCAGGCCCTGGACACGGTAGCGACTGTCACGGAACTGCTCGAACGCGCACAGGTTTCGTTTAGTCCGGCACAGATTCCGAAATGTGCTAAGCCTCTCGCCGCGATGCACAACGACCCTTTGACGAATGCTGTCTAGAATCGGTCCGAGACCGCGCGGTCGCGGTCAAGGAGAGTACAGATGCAGTCACGCGTTGCACTCGTCACCGGCGGTACCGGTGGCATCGGCACCTCGATCGTCCAACGCCTCGCCAAGATGGGCCACAAGGTAGCGACCAACTATCGAGACGAAGCCAAGGGCCGCGCCTGGCAGGCGCAGATGAAGGAACTCGGCATCGACGTGGCGATCGCCAGCGGCGACGTGTCCTCGCCGGAACAGGCCGAAGCCCTGATCCGCGGCGTCGAGTCCCAGCTCGGCCCGGTCGACATCCTGGTCAACAACGCCGGCATCACCCGCGACTCCACCTTCCACCGCATGACCTCGCAGCAGTGGAGCGAGGTCATCGCCACCAACCTCAACTCCTGCTTCAACGTCACCCGCCCGGTGATCGAGGGCATGCGCGAGCGCAAGTGGGGCCGGATCGTGCAGATCAGCTCGATCAACGGCCAGAAGGGTCAGTACGGCCAGGCCAACTACGCCGCGGCCAAGGCCGGCATGCACGGCTTCACGATTTCGCTGGCGCAGGAAAACGCGAAGTTCGGCATCACCGTCAACACCGTCTCGCCGGGCTACATCGGCACCGACATGGTCATGGCCGTGCCCGAGGACGTGCGCAACAAGATCGTCGCCCAGATCCCGACCGGCCGCCTCGGCACGCCGGACGAGATCGCCTACGCGGTCGGTTTCTTCATCCCCGACGAAGCCAGCTGGATCACCGGCGCCAACCTGTCCGCCAACGGCGGCCAGTACATGGGTTGGTAGGGACCGGGGCCAAGTAAAGCTGGGGGCTAGTAAAGACCCGCGCCGCGCCGGAGACCTGTT
Organism: Lysobacter sp. CA196; assembly: GCF_052078695.1. Taxonomy (NCBI): domain Bacteria; kingdom Pseudomonadati; phylum Pseudomonadota; class Gammaproteobacteria; order Lysobacterales; family Lysobacteraceae; genus Lysobacter; species Lysobacter sp. CA196. The sequence goes on from NZ_JBQJIN010000021.1 coordinate 45,295, forward strand.
CAGGGTCTCCGGCTCCGGCATACGAGCGGGCCCGCCTTCCCGCTTCGACGCAACGCCGCCGCGGCCGCGCCGCGCAATCGCCCTGACCGCCGCCCTCCGCAACCCCGCAACGGGTCCTGCGCGGCATCGTCCAGGCCGCCGAAACGCTGCACTTGCAGCCTCCGCGACGGGCGGCGCAGCCCGGAGCGCCGTACCTGTTGCAAGCCCTTGCGCCCTGAGCCATGCTGCAAGGCACCACGTTTTAGAGCCAAAGCTCCATGGCCTCGACCCGAATTATCAAGAAGTATCCGAACCGTCGTCTGTACGACACGGAGATCTCCAGCTACATCACCATCGAAGACGTACGGCAGCTGATCGTCGATGGCGAAGAATTCGAGGTCCGCGATGCGCGCTCCGGCGACGACCTGACCCGCCAGGTCCTGCTGCAGATCATTTCCGAACACGAGCAAGACGGCGAGCCGGTGCTGTCCACGCAGTTGCTGAGCCAGATCATCCGGTTCTACGGCGACTCGCTGCAGGGCTTCATGGGCAACTACCTGGAACGCTCCATGCAGGTGTTCCTGGATCAGCAGCAACAGTTCCGCAACCAGATGGGCGGCATGCTCGGGCAGACGCCCTGGGCGATGATGAACCAGCTCACCGAGCGCAATCTGACCTTGTGGAAAGAGTTTCAGCAAAACCTGTCCGGCAACGTAGGCCAGCCCACGACGCCGAAGCAGAAGACCGACAAGCGCGAGCGTTGAGCCGCGCTTTTTTGTTGCGCGCCGGTCGGCGGCCCAACGCGGGCCGGTGATCGTGCGGTTCATCGCTCGCAGTTATCGCTGGCAGTTCATTGCCCGCAGTTCATTGATGCAGCTGTTGGCCATTGGCCGTCGGGGGACGGCCGGGCGCGTGCACGCTCCGCGCCATTCGCATGAGATAGGGATTCCATGAACAAACGCATCGCCGTCGTCAGTGGCGGCATCGGCGGTCTCGGCACCGAGATCTGCCTCTCGCTGGCCCGTGCCGGCCGTCGCGTCGTCGCCCTCGACCTGGGCACGCGCGAGGAACGCATCGCCGAATTCGCCGAGCTTACCCGCGAGCTCGACATCCGCTTCGAAGCGGCCAATGTCGCCGACTACGACGACTGCGGCGCGGCCATCGAGCGCATCGTCGGCGACGACGGCGGCATCGACATCCTGGTCAACGCCGCCGGCATCACCCGCGATGGCAGCCTGCGCAAGATGGACAAGCGCGCCTGGGACGACGTCCTCGGCGTCAACCTCGACGGCGTATTCAACCTGTGCCGCCACGCTGTCGACGGCATGACCGAGCGCGGCTTCGGCCGCATCGTCAACATCAGCTCGGTCAACGGCCAGACCGGCCAGTTCGGCCAGACCAACTACTCCGCGGCGAAAGCCGGCATGCACGGCTTCACCATGGCCCTGGCGCGCGAAGTGGCGCGCAAGGGCGTCACCGTCAACTCGGTGTCGCCGGGCTATTGCGAGACCGCGATGGTCATGGCGGTGCCCGAAGACATCCGCAGCCGCATCGTCGACAGCGTCCCGGTGGGCCGCCTGGGCAAGCCCAGCGAAATCGCCCGCACCGTCGAATTCCTGACCGCCGACGACGCCGGCTTCATCACCGGCGCCAACATCCCGGTCAATGGGGGGCTGTTCATGAGTTTCTGAGGTTTTCTCGGGATTCGGGATTCGGGATTCGGGATTCGGGATTCGGGATTCGGGATTCGGGATTCGGGATTCGGGAAAGGCTGCAGAGCTCAGGCTATCGCCGCAACAAAAAACCGCCGAGAGGCGGTTTTTTGTTGCGGCGAAGTTGCGGCACAACAATCCGCCTCTGCCTCTGCCGTTCCCCCCTTTGGAAAAGGGGGGCCAGGGGGAATTTGCTCTTGCTCTAAAGATCATCGCGATCCGAAGCAAATCCTCCGCGCCAGCAGACTTCGCCGGCACACGCGCCACGCAGGTCGCAGCCCCCTTTTGCAAAGGGGGCGAATTATCGCGGTCGCATCGGAATTATCGCGGTCGCATCGGGAGGCTTGCGTCGGCGTGTGGCGCATGACGCACGACGCATGGCGCTACCTTCGCGACCGACATATCCAAATCTCGCCTCCCCTCCGCAAAAGCTTGCCGTTCCCCCCTTTGGAAAAGGCGGGCCAGGGGGGATTTGCTCTTGCTCTAAAGATCATCGCGATCCGAAGCAAATCCCCCGCGCCAGCAGACTTCGCCGGCACACGCGCCACGCAGGTCGCAGCCCCCTTTTGCAAAGGGGGCGAATTATCGCGGTCGCATCGGGAGGCTTGCGTCGGCGTGTGGCGCATGACGCACGACGCATGGCGCTACCTTCGCGACCGACACATCCAAATCTCGCCTCCCCTCCGCAAAAGCTTGCTGTTCCCCCCTTTGGAAAAGGGGGGCCAGGGGGGATTTGCTCTCGCTGTTGCCGTTCCTCAACGCAACGGCCGGCTCGCGCAATTGGCTTGGTAGAACTGCAGCGCCTTCGGCATCAACGCCTGCAAGGTCTGGATGCGGTTGGCCGGGTCCGGATGGGTCGAGGCGAACTCCGCCGGGCGCTGACCGCCGCCAAGCTGCGACATGCGCTCCCACAACGGCACCGCCTGGCGCGGGTCGTAACAAGCCGCCGCGGCCAACATCAAACCGACCTGATCGGCCTGGGTCTCGTGATTGCGGCCGTACGGCAACACCAGCCCGTACTGCGCGCCGGCGCCGAGCGCGCCCATCACCATCTGCTGCTGTTGCGGGTCCATGCCGCCGACCGCCATGCCCGCGGCGATCTGCCCCATCTGCACCAGCTTCTGCTGGGCCATGCGCTGCGAGCCATGACGCAACAGCGCATGCGCGATCTCATGCCCCATCACCACCGCCAGCGCGTCGTCGTTCTGGGTCACCGGCAACAGGCCGGTATAGACCGCCATCTTGCCGCCGGGCAGGCAGAACGCATTGGCGTCCTGCGAATCGATCACCGCCACGTCCCATTGGAAATTGCGGTAGTCGGTCGGCGCGGTCTGGCCGTTGGCGGTGGCCAATGCCTCGGTCACCTGCGGCACCTTCTCGATCAGGCGCTGGGCGACCTCACGCACGTCCTGGGTCTGCGGCGCGTTCGCCGGCAACAGCGCGCGCTGCGAGTTGGCGTCGCCGAGCACCTGCTGGAACGCCTGCGCGCCGAGCTGCACCTCCTCGTCGGCACTGGCGCCGTAATGGGCCTTCTCGCCGGTGTAGGGGTCGGTCTGAGCGCTGCCGAACCACGACCACGCCGCGTAGATCGCGAACAGCACCAGGATCCACCAACGGAACCCGCCGAAGCCGCGCCGCCCTTGCGCGCGACTCGCGCCACCCATGGGATCGATCCTCATCTCCACACTCCCCACTGCCACGGGCCCAGGCCCGATCCGTTGATTACCGGCCGCGGCCGAAGCCTGCAGCCACCCTGCCCGCCTGCATCCTGCGCGCGGCGCGATTCCATCATGAACCCAGTCGCGGGTCCGCGCGCCGCTCCAACTCAAACGGGTCGAACTCAAATTTCCCGCACGATCCGGAACCCGAGCCGCCCGTTGGTGGTATCCGCGCTGGTGCCCTGCCGCCACGCCGCGCGCGACTGCGCCGGCGAGCTCGACCAGGAACCGCCGCGCAACACCCGCGTGCGGCAGCCTGGATTGAACCAGGCCGCGCCGTCGCGCGGTGCCCGCCGGTAGTTGTCGTGCCAGCAGTCGGCCACCCACTCGCTGACATTGCCGGCCATGTCGTGAAGACCGAATGCATTGGGCGCATAGCTGCCGACCGGCATCGGCCCCCAGGCGCCGTCGCCGAAGCCCTGGAAGGCGTTGCGCCAATGGCGCCGGCTCGGCGACGCGTCGAGGCTGCCGGTGAGGTTGCCGACCCGCGCCGGCGGCGAGCCGTCGCCCCAGGGATAGGCGCCCTGGCTGCCGGCGCGCAGCGCGTACTCGAACTCGGCCTCGCTCGGCAGCCGGTAGCGCTGGCCGGTGATCGCCGACAGCCACTCGACATAGGCCACCGCGTCCTTGGCACTGACGTGCACCACCGGCAGGTTGTCCGCGGCCGGGTTGCCGGCGTAATCGGAGCGCCAATCGACCCCGCCGCGCCGCACCAGGTTGCCGCTGCGTTCGTCGTAGGCGGTGGAATAACCGCGCCGCGCCGCGCGTGCGCGATGCTTGGTCGAATTCATGAAACGGCGGAACTCGCCGACGGTGATCTCATAGCGCGACATGGCCATGCCGCGCTCGAAACGGATGTTGCGGGTCGGCCGCTCGGCGTCGCTGGACCCCGCCTCGCTGGTTTCCGCGCCCATCCGGAACGCGCCGTGCGGGATCACCACCATCGCCGGCCCGCGCCCGCCCAGGTTCATCGCATCGGTGAACACCTGGCCGGGGCGGAACAAGCCGTAATGGGTCGCCAACTCGATGCGCTCGCGCAGTTCGGCCGCGGCCGGGTCGCCGGCCGGGGCGATCCGCAGCAAGGTCGCCAGATGCCCGCGCGCGACGTCGATACCGCCGAACTTCGGCAGCGCGGCGATGCCCTGGTCGCGCAGGCCGCCGATCCGCGCCCGCCGCTGCGCGGCGATGCGGCCCTGGGCGGTGGAGGCGGTATCGAACTTCGGCCGGACCTGCGCCGCCGCCGCGAGCCAACGGTCGGCGCTGGCGTAATCGTCGCGTTCGGCGGCGAGCTCGGCGCGCCGGATCAGCGCGCTCTCGGCCGCGGCGATGCCCTGCGAAGCGCGCGCATCGTTCGGCCGCAGTTCCAAGGCCTCGCGGAACCGCGCCAGCGCCCCGCCCTTGCCGTTCTCGCCGACCCGGCCGGCGTTCAAGTCTTCCTCGCCCAGGCGGTTGGCCTCCTGGGCCTGGTCGGCGCGGTCGACGCGCTCCAGATAGGCCACCACCTTGCGATGCTCGGGCGCGGCCACCCGTGCGACCGCTGCCGCCTCGTGCGCGCCGCGCAGGGACACAGGGTCGTCGTCGATGCCTTTCAACGCCGTATCGCCCTCGACCAGCAACAGGGCCACCGCCTTGTCCAGGCCTTTGGCGAAGCGGCGGTCGTTCGGCGCGTAGGTACGCAGCGCCAGATAGAGCGGGATCGCCGAATCGGCGTCGGCATGCAACCGGCCGGCGGTCAGCGCCGCTTCGCCGCGCTTGTTCAAGTCTTCCAGGTTCTCGGCGGTGACCGCGATGGCCGGCGCCCGCCACGGCGGCACCGGCGACACCGCCTGGTCGGCGCTGATCGTCACGATCGGCGCGCGCGCGCCGGCATCCTGCGACGACGCCTTCCCGCCCCGATCGGTGCACCCGACCAGCAGCCCTATCGCGGCGATGCCCGACCACATCAATGCGCGCAACCTGCAACCTCTCTGGAACCGTCTTGGCGATCGATGGGACAGCATATCGCTTCGACCGCGGCGCCATGTTCAGGTGGCGTAGCGTGCGATGCGACCGGACCGTGGCGGCACAGGCAGTTGCGGCCTCCGGCGGCTCTGCGAGGGCCGGAATGCCTGGCCTGCCGGCTTGCGTGCCTTGGCCTGCCTAAGCCACCGCGCTCCGCCGCGACCCGCCGCCGCGAAAAGTAGGCTATTGTCGCCCGCCCCGGCAATCTCGACGCCGGCCACGCGAAAGAACCGAAACATGCCCGTCTGGATCAACACCCCCGCCGCGCTGCAAGCGCATTTCGAGGTCAAGCCCGCACGCATCGGGCTGGACACCGAATTCATCCGCGAACGCACTTACTGGCCGCAGCTGGCCTTGGTGCAGATCGCGATCGAAAGCGCCGACGGGGACGAGCCGACGATCCTGCTGGTCGACCCACTGCGCCCCGGCATCGCCGAAGCGCTGGCGCCGATCCTCGCCGACGAGGCCATCCTCAAGATCGTGCACAGCCCGAGCGAGGACCTGGTCGCCTTCAAGCACGCCTGCGGCGTGGTGCCCAAGCCGCTGTTCGACACCCAGCAGGCCGCGGCCCTGGCCGGCATCGGCAGCGGCCTGGGCTATCAGAAGCTGGTCGAGCAACTGACCGGCGTCGCCCTGGCCAAGGGCGAGACCCGCTCGGACTGGATGCGCCGCCCGCTCTCGCCGTCGCAGCTCGAATACGCCGCCGACGACGTGCGCCACCTGTTCGCCATGCTCGACGCCCTCGACGGCCTGCTCGCCCCGCTCGGCCGCCGCGCCTGGCTCGACGAAGACGCCGCCCGCACCGTCCATAACGCCGAAAACGAAGCCCCGGAACGCTGGCCGCATCTGTCGATGCGCAGCGCCCAGTTTCTCGACGCCCCCGCGCAACGCCGTCTGGTGCGCCTGCTGCGCTGGCGCGACGCCTACGCGCGCGACAGCGACCGCCCGCGCAGCTGGATTCTCGACAACGAACTCGCCGTCTCGATCGCACGCCAGGTCCCGGCCGACCGCGACGCCCTGCAGCGCCAGCTCGACGCCCACCCCAAGGCCCCGCGCAAACTCGGCGACGCCATCTGGACCGCGCTGAGCACCCCGCTGGCCGACGAAGACCAGACCCCCGACGCCGGCGTCGCCGAAACCCGCGACAAACAGCGCCTGCGCCAACTCCAGGAAGCCGTGGCCACCCGCAGCGCCGCCCTCGGCCTGCCCGACGGCGTCCTCGCCTCGCGCCGCTGGCTCGAAGCCCTGCTCGACCACGGCGATTGGCCCGACGCCCTGTCCGGCTGGCGCCGCGCCGCGCTGGAGCCCGACCTCGCCCCCTTGCTGGCCCAGCAGGACTGAGCACGAGGGACTGAACTCAAGGACTAGCGCCCCCCAGCGCGGCCCGCTACACTCGATCCCCGAAGTGGGGCGGTAGCTCAGCTGGGAGAGCGTCGCGTTCGCAATGCGAAGGTCGGGAGTTCGATCCTCCTCCGCTCCACCAACCTATCCAGACAAGACAGCGCGTTACACCTTGCGGTGTGACGCGCTGTTTTGTTTTGGGCTCAGTGTTTGCCACAAGCGAGGCAAATAGTTGGCAAGCCTATGTGCCTGTAGACGGCAGGATTGCTGTGTTTTGCGTGATTTCGCTGACGGATCAGCATCACTGTCGGTCTGCGCGACATCGATAATAGAACGTGCAGATCCTGATCAGATTTCCAATGACTGCTCACAGCCAAAAGCAGACCCCGATGCAACGCCTGAATAAGCCGAGCCGAAAAGCGACTTTGACTTGAATAAGTTGTTATGCCTCAGCCTACTTATGGCAGTTGTCAGGACCGAGGACTACTTGCCCGAGACGCGCATGAAAAATGTCATTAATGGCGCAATCTGGCAGATGACTCCGCAGTAGCGACCAGCCATCTACGCCCAAGGGCAAGGCATCGCTCCAAGAGGGCGGATACCCTAATTCTTGGAGCGCATCATTGAATGTCTTGCCAACATTCTTAAACGCATCTTCTGTGAAATGCCACTGAGGATCGACGATAGTGCGAAAGTGGATGTAACAGTCATAAATTACGCGTGCAACGGACGTCATGTACGCATCGGATGCCTCCACTGCATCAATCATCTCTCTCGTAGCAGGATGAACCAGGACATGTCTCGGTGCAGTGCCGTTTAGCTGTGCCGCAAGATAGTGACGAAGATTTGCTGGGTCGACCCGGCCAATAGGATTTTCTCCTGTTTTTTGAACGGAGTTACGAAACTCAACAAAGTGCGGGGCGAGCAGGTCGGCTTTAAGAGCAGACTGGGCGATGGAATACCATTCAACGAATCCTTCAACGCCTTTAAGGCAGGCTTGCAAGGCAAAGGTCACGCTGCGGGAGGCTGAAACAAAAGCACTGAAGCAGAACTTCGCTTCCTGTGAGTGTCGATCAGACTCCGAGAGCAGCCTTAGGAAATACTCGGCCTCTCTTAGCTTTTCTTCGACCAGTTCGAACGAACGTGTCATATAAGACCTACTGAGATGGACGTCCCTAGGGTAGTCGAATGCAGCGGGTTACCACTATCGCCTAGCCGGAATCATGCGCAGCATGGTGGCGGGTAATCGCTTCGGGTTGAAACCAAACTCTCACGATTCATAACTTAGCTGCACCAGCGTGAGCGGGCAGATCAAGCGCGCGGCCCCGCCATGGGCACCTTGCTTATGCAACGGCGCCAAGCTGGCACCAGATATGCCAACCATCAGGCCCAGATTGCCGCTATCGTGGCTCCAGGCGGAACAATAGTGACTCTTGTCGGCAACCGCCCCAGACTGCGCCCCCCACCGTGCCGTGACACAGCGAATCATCCTCCAACCGCCCAAACCACTCGACGATACGCGCGAACGCACTGCGCACATGCTCGCGTTGCCAGGCTTCCAGATCGTCCCAAGCCTCAGCACGCGCAAGTAAAAAACCCACAGCCCCATTGCACCAACCCAGCGAGTACTGCGGTTCGTCCATGCGGGTGTCCGGCCATAGGCCGATTTCGGGATTGAACAATCGATCCTCGCGTCGCAATGCACACAAGGCGAGTTCGTGCATGTTCGCGTCGTTGAGTGCGCGCGCGAGGTGGATCAGGGCGAAAGGCGATGCCGATGCCGCTGCTGCCGTGGGCGAAGCCGGTGACGCAGCGGTCGACGCCGCCGGCGATGGCCTGTACGAAGGCGACGAACACCGGGTCGACATGCGCAAATAGAGTAAAAACCAGGCCAAATCGTGAACTCGGAACGATTCCGCGCAGATCGTCGAATGCATCGCTTTCGATCGCGGCGCATCATTCCAAACGCGGCCTTTCGTTGCCGCACGACGGCGTTTCGTTCCATCCGTCGAATGCATTCCGGTCCGCAAGCCACTCGATGGGGCCGCAGTGCATGCCACATCGACGCAGATCGGACCGTCATCTCTGCGTCTTGCCGCCGCCATCCGCAAGGCGAGAGTTTCAGCTGACGTTGCTGAAGAGGCCGCTCACCGGTGCGATGTTGCCCGCATACGGCACCTCGACGCCGGCCGCCTTGCCGACGGTAGCCCAGATCCGTTGCATGTCGACGAAACGCTTGCCGATCACCGGATTGCCGGTGTGATGGTCGCGGTCGGCCTGTCCGGTGATCTTCAGACAGCGCCCCTGGCCGTCGCCGCTCTTGAGCAGGCCGGACGCCCCACCCAACATCACCAGCGGCATGTCGAGCATGTGCTCCGGCGCACCGTCGGCCATCTCGCTGGTGAAGATCACCAGCGTGTGCTGCAGCAGGTTGTCGGTCGGCACGTCCGGGTCGGCGTGCTTGGCCAACTCGTCGAGGAATAGCTTCACCTGGCGCGCATACCACTGGCGCGTGCCCTTCCACGGCCCCTCGCCGGTGTAGCGGTGGGCGCAGTCGTGCGGATTGCGGTCGTTGGTGACGTCGAGGATGTTCAGCGACTCGGCCGAGCGACCGACCTGGATCGTCGCCACCCGCACCACGCCGCAGGCCAGCGCCGTAGCCACGACCTGGTGATGGGCGGCCTGCACCTGGTTGCGGAACTCGGCCGAATTGATCGGGTTGTGTTCCGGCCGCTGCGGATCGCATTCCAGTGGCGGGCGGGTGTCTTCCAGGTCCTTGACCACTTTATTGACGGCGTCGAGGTGGGTGGCGAGCTTCTCGCGCTGCGAGCCGGCCAGTCGCGCATTCAACTCCTGGATGTCGGTGAAGACCGGAGCGAACACGTCCTTGCTGCGGATCTGCTGGCCTCGCCCGGAACTCGCCGCGGAGCGGAAGATGCTTTCGAACAGCAATCCGGGATCGTTCTGCGGAATGCGCATGCGGTTGTCGATCCACGACACGTCCCAATGGGTGCCGTCGATGCCGGCGTGCGGGCCGGCGAACACCGCGCCGAGCGAGGGGTCGGTGCCCGGCATCTGCGCGGCGAGCAGGTTGTCGATCGAGGTCTTGCTCTTGTCGGAGTCGCGCAGCACCCATTTCCAGCCGTCGTGCCCGGTATTGGCCGGCCCGAGGATGGTGCCGCGCAGGTACAGCGACTGATTGCGGTAGGCCTCCAGCTCGCGGCTGACCTCGCCGAGGGTGAAGTCGCTGGTGTCGTCGCCCTGCGCGTCCGGATGCCACAGACCGCGGCCGTCGCCGAACCCGCCGCCGGTGAACGAATCCACCGCCAGGCCGTCGGGCGTGACGAAGAACACCACTTTCAGGTTCGGCGCTTCGCGTTCGCCGCGCACGGCCATCCGCGCCAGGCCGTACAAGCTCAGCGGCGCGAGCACGCTGGCGGCGGTCAGGCCGGCGAGAAAATGACGGCGGCTCTTGAGGATGTCCATGCTCAGTCCCGCTCCTTCTTGTAGAGGGTGGCGTTCGAGATAGCCAACTCGTGCAGCATCTTGCGCAGCGAGCCGGAGCTCTTCAGTTCGTCGCCCATCTGCTTGATGGTGCCGGCGGTCAAGGCGTCGGAATGGTTGCCGAAGGCGTAGCGGAAATAGCTGTCGGCCATGCAGGTCAGCGCGGTCGAGTTGGTCGGTATCAGCTTCGCGATGTCGCGCACGTCCTGGATCTGCGCCCAGTCGCCGTGGCCGACGTTGTCGACGAACGGCCCGGCCGCGTCGATGTCGACCTCCCCCGGGAATAGCTCGTGGTTGTAGGCGCGTTCCTTGAGTCGATAGCGCCCGGCGGCGTCGTAGTGCTCCATCGACGCACCGGTGTCGTTCATGAAGCGATGGCATTGCCAGCAACGGCCGCTGGAAGCGTGCTCGCCGTTGACCAGGTCCCAGCGTTCGCGCGTGCTGATCGGCCGGTTCGGGAAGGTCGGCGTCTCCGGGTCGGCTTCGACCGGCGCACCGAACTCGCGGCACAGCAGTTGCTCGCGGATCATGATGCCGCGCTTGACCAGCGAGGTCGTCACATAGTCCGAAGTCGCGGCCTGGGTCAGGCCTTGATGCAACAGGCCGCCGCGCTTGTCGTCGACCTCGACCTTGCGCATCGCCTCGCCGGACACGCCGGCGATGCCGTAGTGCAGGGCCAGAGTCTGGTTGAGGAAGGTGTAGCGCGGGTCGAAGAACTCGGTCATCGTGCTTTCGCCGCTCAACAGCACGTGGCGCACGAAGGCGGATTGTTCCTCGCGCATGGCCTGGATCACCGGCCCACCCAAGCCCGGCTTCTCCTGCACATCCCCGGCGGTCTTGGTGTAGTGGCGGATGAAGCGCACGAACTGCTCGACCCCGCGCTCGGTCGCGATCATCGTCGCGGCTTCGGCGCCGATCTGCTCGGGCGTCGCCAACCCGCCGCTCTCGGCCTTGTGCAGCAGCGCCAGGCTCGGCGTAGTGCCGAGGAAGGTGAACGACAGCGCCGTCGCCACTTCGCTGGGGGTGAGCTTGTAGGCGTTGACCCGGCCGTAGCTGTCGTCGCCGAGCTCGGAGCGATACAGGAAGTGCGGCGACAGCAGCATGCCGGCGACCATGTCCTGCAGGCCGTGTTGGTCGAGCAAGGCGGCGTAGCGCTCGATCTCCGGCGCCGTCATCGGGCGGCGGAACACCTTGTGGCCCAACTCGCCGACGAAGGTCGCGGCCTCGGCGGTCTTGCGATAACCCAACGACTGCGGCTCGACCTGCCCCGCCACTTCCAGCGCCGCATCGTAATAGCGCTTGACGTCTTCGGCCTGGAGGATGCCAAGGTCGGCTTCGCCGGGATACTTGAATTCCTTGGCGGATTTGTCGGCAGGCAGCTTGGCCGGATTGATGGTCACGTCGAACAAGTCGTGCACGCTGCTCGCGTACTCATGCGGCGTCAGCTGCCGGATCTGACGCTTGCCGAACGGCGTCTGCGGCCTCAGGTAGACACTCCACACCGTATCGAACAGGTAGTCGGACACCGCGCCGGCGCAGACGCCGTCGCAATGTCCCTCGATGTTCATGCTCTGGATCTTCTTGACCAGGGCCTCGCGGCCGGCCGCATCCCAGTTATGCGCCTTGTTCGGGTCGTCGAAGAACTTGGAGTCGTGACAGCCGCTGCAGCTGTCTTCCAACACCGCCAAACCGAGATTCCCCTCGTAGACATACGCCATCGGCGGCAGCTCGATCTGCTCGCTCTCCTCGTTGACGTCGACGCTCTCCATGCTCGGCTGCGGGCGGTGGGTCGGGTAATACGGATAGATCACCCGGTGCCTGCCATAGCCGAGTACGACCTCGGTCTGGCCGCCCCAGGGCACCGACACCTCGCGCACCGCATCCTTCGCGTCGATCAGCTTGACCACCCAGTGCGCACCCGCCGCGCCGTCCGGCTTGGCCGGCGCACGCAAGGTCATCGGCACTTCGATGTGTTCGGGCCGCTCGCGGTACCCCAACTCGATGGCGTGGCTGCTCTGCCCGGCCGAGAGGGTGAAATGATTCGTACGCTTGAGCGGTATCCAGTTGCCGACGTCGTTGAGCCGCACCTGGTAGTCGCCATGCGCCAGTCCCTTGATCGCCATCGGCTCGCTGCCCCAGGCCACATGGAACAGCCGCTTGTGGCCGGCCGCGTCGATCAGATGACCGCTGACCCGCTCGGCGGCGATATCCGGCGACGGCGCCGCCGTCGGCCTGAGTGTCAACTCGGTATCCGGCACCACACTGGGGTCGTAGCGGCTGATGCGGTAGATCGCCCCGGCCACGTCGTCGGACAGCAGCAGGCTGTGGTCGGGCAGCTCCAGGAAATCCACCGGCCGGCCGATGCAACCGCCCTTGATGCAGTGGAGGTCCGCGCTCGCGCGGTCCTGCAACCAGCCGTCGACCAAGGGGATTTCGTGGATCACCTGGTCGTTCTTGATCGTCAACATGCGCAGTTGCAAGCCCGGCTCGTCGACGCTGCCGAGCGCATGCGTCGCCACCAGCAGCAGTTGCGCATCGGCCGGTTGCGGATAGCCGTTCCAGAACTTCACCCCCAGCGGCGCCGAGTTGGAAGCGATCTCGAAGGCCGGCGGGCGGTAGCGGCCGACTTCGATCTGGCCAAGCGGAATGTCCGACAACTGCAGACCTTCGAGCCAGCGCCCGTCGTTGGCGAGCCTGGGGTCCTTTTCTTCTTCGGCAGTGAAGCCGAGCGAACGGCGGCCGAACACATAGGGCACGCCGAAATGCTCGCCTTCGTTGGCGATGCGATTGACCTCTTCCGCATTGGGGAAGTGTTGCCGGTTGTTGTCGCTGAACCATAGATCGCCGGTGGCCGGGTTCCAGTCGAAACCGAGCGAATTGCGTACGCCCCTGGCGACGATCGTGGCCTGCTTGCTGTCCAGGTCGTAACGCAGAATGGTTCCGTAACGCGGGTCCGCCGGCACCATGCACAGGTTGCAGGGGATGCCGACCGCGGTATACAGGCCCTTGTCGGATGGGTCGTGCGGGTTGAAGCGCAAGGGATGCTTCTGATGCCAGTACAACCATTCCAGGGCGACGTCGACCGGCGGCAATGGAAACGGCGTGTCGCCGCCGGGGAACTTCAACACCTGCTCCGGCTTGGCCTGGTCGTAGCTGGCGTCGACATTCGGTATGCGATACAGCGCGTCGGCGGTGGAATAGAACAGGCTGCCGTCGCGATACGCGACCCCGTGCGGTTCCAGTTGGCCCGATGCGAGCACATGCACGCCTTTCGGTTTGCCGGTGCCGGCGTCGAGCGGCAAGGCATAGATCAGTTTCGACAGCGGCGGCGGAAATACCCCGCCCACCCAACCGGAACCGACGTACAGCACACCGTTGCCCAGGGCCATCTGCCGCGGCTGCAGCAAGCCCTCGGCGAACAACTCGATCTTGACGCCGGGCAGCGGGCGCAGCTTGGCGATGTCGACTCGCGGACGATACCGGACCACGCGGCTGAGGTGTTCGCCCTCCTCCTGGGTAAACGACACCATCAGCGGCGCATTCATCGGCGCATAGCCTTCGGCGACGTCCATGACCAGCGAGTAGTCGCAGCGCTTGAGCTCGTCGATCTTCAGCGTCTCGCCCCATACCGCGCGGATCGGCACGGTCTCGCTGCCGCAACGCAATACGCCGCTCATCGTCGCCGGGTGTTTACCGGAAGGCGCGCCACGCGAGTCGTCGGTTTCCGGCTCGGCGAATTCCACGGTCAGGCGGTTGCCCTCGAACCCGCCCTCGTCGCAGGGACCCAGGTCTTTCCAGGCCTCCGGCCAGTTCACCGCACCGCTGTCGGCCGGCAGACCGGGGTTATAGACCTGCAGTTGGCACCAGGCCCAACTGCCCGGCCCCAACGGCGCCTCTTCGTCGGTCCAACATTGAAACTGGCGGCCGACGTTGGAGACCTCCTGGCCGGACTGATAAGCCGTGCCGGCCACGTACTGCGGCGCGGTGCAGGCCGATGCGCCCCCGGCCCTCGCCGACTTCCTGCCTCCAGGCGCGTCGCCATCGCGCGAGCACGCCGTCATCATCAGGACCACGGCTGCCATCGTCGCCAACCACGCACGAGCCTTTGCTGCCTTCATCATTCCCTTCTCCTGAACGCAGGCGTTGCGACAACGCGTTTTCAGACAGGCTTCGACAGGCGCTACTTGGTCATGGACACGCGCCGACACGCCCAGACGAATGCGGGCGAACCGGTTGGATACGTTTGGGGCACGACATGCTGTACGACGGCGGCCGATGCCTAGCCGCGAACCCAATGGCTTCGGCGCGACGGCGGCGCCGCGACGCTACGCGCAGCCACCGTCTCGATGAGGCTCATCGATGCCTCGATCGATTCCGGTTCCGCAACGGCGAGCCGCATCCGCAGGGCGAAACTATCAACATGAATCCGGGGCAAACGTGATTGGCATCTTGAATCGAGGATCGGTGAGTCAACGAACTTCCGCACCGAATGCATTGCGATGCAGCATCCGATAAATGCATCGACTTGGCTTGCGGCTGCATTCGCGAATGCAAACCTGCAGCGCTCGCGCTAACGATCAGACAGCTCGGTCGCGCGTACGAGCACTCGACCTCATGAATCGCAGAGCGTAGCCACGGCCGATGGCCTGGACACGGCCGCAGCCTATGCAGCAGCGACGGCGCGGGGTGCGCCGTGCTTGCAACCGGTCTGCCCGGGCCTCAGACCCTCCACAGCCGTCGCGCTTCCTCGGCGATGACTTCGGGGAACTCCTCGGGGAAGAACAGCTTGGCCCCAGGCACGCGGCGCACGCCTTGCGAGTTCGGAAACACGCGGTCGAGATACTCGGCGTCGCTCTGCGCGAAAATGTCGTCGGCCGCGCCCCAGACCACCCGCAACGGCACCGTGCTGCGCTTGAGCTCGGCCTCGATGCCGGCCAAGGGGTTCGGCTCGAACGCGGCGTGGAAAGCGTTGTACTGGGCCCTGCGCAGCGGTGTGCTCAGCAAGGGGGCGATGTAGTACTCGATGGTCTCGTCGGCGAAGCCGGCTGGGTCGCGAAACACCGCCGCGCCGAAGGTCGAACGCGCCAGCCCCTTGTCGGTCAGCCATTGCGCGGTCATCTCGTCGAGCGTGCCGGCGCGCGCCATCTCCACGATCGGCTTGACCTTGGCCGGCGGGCTGTCGGGTTCGACGTCGCAGTTGGTCAACAGCAGGCTGCGCACGCGCCCTGGGTTGCGCGACAGGAACAACTGCGCGACTGCGCCGCCGCTGTCGCTGGCGACGATGTCGACCGAACCGATCGCGAGCGTATCGAGCAAGGACGCCAGCATCCCGGCTTGAGCGTCGGCGGCCAGCGACTGATGCTCGGGAATCTGCGAATGACCCAGGCCCATGAAATCGGGAGCGAGGCAGCGCCGATGCGCTGCGAGCCGGTCGATGGCGCCGCGCCACTGGTAGCCGTTGCGTGGCGCGCCATGCAGGAACAGGGCCGCCTCGCCGGCGCCGCGCTCGACGTAGGCGATCCGGCCGACCCCGAGCTCGGCGTAGCGCCTGGCCGCGGCGAATGCGGCGGCGTCGGTCGCCGGCCTCGCGGCACTGCCTGCTCCGCCGCGCGTCATCGGCGCCAACGGTGCGCAGGCACCGGCCACACCGGCGGCGACCGCGGCGGCGCCCATGGCCATGAATTGTCTGCGTTTCATTACTGACTCCCAAGCGACGGATGGATCGCCCATGCTGGCCGCACCGTCGAGGGCGCGCGCGCACGAATGGCCGCTACGCAGCACGCAGGGATGATTTTCGGCACTGTTGCCGGGCCGGGGCGCGTACCAGGATTCGCCCATGACCGACCGCCCCGCCTGCTATCCCGGCCCTTCGGCCGCGCTGCTCGCCAGCGCCGGCCCCGACCGCGCGCCGCTGCTCGATGTGCTCAGCAAACCGGTGCCGTCGGGCCTGTTCGATTCGCCGCTGGATACTCGCCACGTGCTGTGCCTGCACCAGGGCCATCCGGTGCCGGTGTCCTACCGCATCCAGGGCCACGAACGCCAGGGCCTGCGCATCCACGGCCAGTTCTGCGTGGTCCCGGCCGGGTCCAGCACGCGCTGGATCGTGTCGAAACCGGCGCGTTCGCTGCTGTTGCGGCTGATGCCGTCGTTGCTGCGCGAAAGCGCGGGGGCGATGGGATTGGGTGCATACGACGCCGATCTCGCACCGTCGATCCATATCCGCGACCCACAGGTCGAGCGCATCGGCTGGATGATGTTGGCCGAGGACAACGAGGCCTACCCCGGCGGTCGCTTGTTCAGCGACAGCCTCGCTTCCGCGCTCGCGGCGCGCTTGCTGGCCTTGCAGTCGCGCAAGAGCGCCACGCTGGACAAACCGGGACGCGCCCTGCCGGCGTGGCGCCTGCGTCACGTGATCGAATACATCGAGGCGCATCTGGACCAGGACCTGAGCCTTGCCGAGCTGGCGAGCGTGGCCGGTTTCAGCCTGTCCCACTTCAAGCCGCTGTTCAAACAGGCGGTCGGCATGCCGGTACACCGCTTCGTGCTGGAACGACGGGTCGAACGCGCCCGTAGCCTGTTGCTGCAAGGCGACAAGAGCGTCAGCGAAATCGCGCTGGAAGCCGGCTTCGCGCATCCCAGCCACATGGCCCGCTGCATGCGGCGCTTGCTGGGTGTGAGCCCGAGACAGATCACGGACTCGCTGCACTGATCGGCGGAATTGATGCCACGGGCACACCGGCAAGCGGCAGCCTTGTCCGGAACGCGAATACCGATAAAAACAGCCCCGGCCGAGACCGGGGCTGTTCGCTTTCGCCCGCTAACGATGGCTAGACATCGATCAGAACTTGATGCTCCAGCTGTCGATCTTGCCGGTGTCGTTGGTGGCGTTGTCGTTGACCCGCAGCTTCCAGGTGCCGTTCAAGGTTTCGGTCGACAGGTTCAGGGTCGCCGTGCCGTTGACGTTGTCGGCGCTGTCGAAGGAATTGTAGTTCTTCAACAGATAGGTCGAGCCGTCCGGCGCGACCAGGTCGACGCGCACGTCGCCGCGGAAGCTGTGCACGATCGCCACCGTCACCGTCGCATTGCTCGGTGCGTTGCCGCTGCGGCCGGACACGGTAATCGGGCTCTCGACCGTGGCGTTGTCCCTGATCGCGTAGTCGGCGGTGTTGCTGTAGGTCTGCACGCCGCCGCCCGGCGCGGTCACCGTGACCGAAGCGGTCTTGGTGTGGGTGCCGCCGGCGTTGTCGGTAACCGTCAGGCTCACGTTATAGGTGCCGGCGGTGGCGTAGGCGTGGCTGGGGTTGGTGGCGGTCGAAGCCGCTGTGCCGTCCCCGAAGTTCCAGCTGCGCGAGACGATGCTGCCGTCGCTGTCGGTCGAGCTGTCGGTGAAGGTCGCGGTCAGGCCGTTGACGGCGGAGCTGAAGTTCGCGACCGGGTTGACGTTGCCGCCGACCCCGCCCTGCGCGGCCAATACCGCCGCGGCGGCGTCGATCAGGCCCGGGCCGCAACCGCCGGGGCACTTGGCCGCCGTGATCGGACGCGCGGTCTGGGCCAGGATGGCCTGGATCTGCGCGGTGGTCTTCGGCACCGGCGCCACCGCCTGCATCAGCGCGACGATGCCGGCGACGTGCGGCGTCGCCATCGAGGTGCCCTGATAGAAGGCGTAGCCATTGCCGGCGACGGTCGACAGCACGCCCTGGTTTTCATGGTTCCTCGCGCAACTGGGCTTCTGACCCAGCGGCAGGAACTCGGTCAGCGGCGAACAGGTTTCGCCGCCCGGCGCGGTGATGTCGATGCTGGCGCCATAGCTCGAGTAGAACGCGCGATTGCCGCTCATGTCGCTGGCGGCCACGCTGATGACGTTGTTGCAGCTGGCCGGGGTCGCGCCGGCCACGTCGATGTTGCTGTTGCCGGCCGCCGCGACCACGATCGAGCCGTTGGCGATGGCGGTGTTGACGGCGGCCTGGTAGGCAGGCGTATCGGAACAAGGGCGGTCGCCGCCGAGCGAGAGGTTGATCACCTCGGCCGGATTCGCGTTGGCCGGCACGCCCGGAACAGCGCCGCCGGAAGCCCAGACGATGGCATCGGCGATGTCGGAGGTATCGCCGAGACCGTCCTTGCCGAGCGCGCGCACCGGCACCACGCGGGCGCCGTAGGCCACGCCGGCGACGCCGGCGTTGTTGTTGGTCACCGCGGCGATGGTGCCGGCGACGTGGGTGCCGTGCTGGATATTGGAGGAATCGGTGGCGTTCGCATCGCGGCCATCGCCGTCGTCGGAGCGGCCGCAGCCCGCGGTCGCGCCCACGGTCGCGCACTCGGCCGCGCTGTAGCCCACCGCGGTGGTCACCATGTCGTAACCGGGCAGGATGTTGGCGTTGAGATCGGTATGGGCGAGGATGCCGCTGTCGACCACCGCCACGACCACGCCCTGACCGGTGCTGGTATCCCAGGCGGTCGAGACGTTGGCGCCGGCGGCGCTGGTGGCGTAATGCCACTGCTCGTTGTAACGGGTGTCGTTGGGCGTGACCAAGGCGCGCACCAGCAGATCCGGCTCGACCGACAGCACGTTCGGGTCGGCGGCGAGCTGGCGCATCAGCACTTCGGCCTCGACGCGGTCCAGCTTGCGGTCGGTACGAACCACGTCCGACCCCAGGGCCATGCGGCGGAAGTGCTTCAGGCCGAGCGCCTTGCCGCCCTTGCGGGCCGCCTGAATCCGCTCCACGGCCTGGTTCAGCGAGGAACTCAAGGCGGCCGTGCTGGTGCGCGGCGCGCTGCCGTCGCGGTACCTGACGATGAACTTGCCGTACTCGCCGCCGTCTTTCAGGCCGCCGAGATAGGCCTGGCCGGCGAAGGCCGGAGCGGCCAGGGCCGACAGCGCCAACATCGTGGCCGTGGCCAGTACGTTCTTGCGAATGCCGTTATTCGATACAGTGGACATCAATGAATCCCCTCTGAGCTATCGGAATATCGAGTCCGGGAGCGGACTCGTTCGCTGTCCGGACGTCTTCGGCGGGCGATGCCGTGCGACCGGTGTCCCAGATGTAGTGCGACGCAGAGGGTCCACACCTCTGGCGAGACATCACTTTTTTCTCATTTGTCGTTGAAAACGATATTCTGGTCACATTAATAGGGCAGTGCCCCCTCGGGGAGAGGCCTGCGTCAAGCGATAGGCATGCGGCAGGATGTTGCGGCCTGGCGAACCACCGCCAGCATCGACTTCGTAAAGCGGCTGAGGCTACCGATGACAGAGACGCGTACGCCGCCTTGGCCAGCCGATTCGCGCTACCTGCGCACCGGCGACCTGGTGATCGATCTGCGCTACCGCCGCGTCTGTTGCGGCGAGGCGGAGGTCGAGCTGCCGCAGCGTCTGTTCGACCTGCTGGTGCTGTTGATGGCCGAGCCGCATACCCTGCACGGCCGCGCCGAGCTGTTCGCGCGCCTGTGGCCGGGCCTGGTCGTCGAGGACGCCAACCTCACCCAGAACATGTGGCTGCTGCGCAAGGCGCTCGGCGAGTCGCGCAAGGCCTGGATCCGCACCGTGGCCAAGGGTGGCTATGTTTTCGAGCCTCCGGGACCGGTCGAATGGTTCGTTGAACTGCCCGCTGCCGTCGAACCGGCGCCGGCGGTCGTTGCGCCGATCGATACCAATGAAACCGTCGCTCAGGCCGCCGCAATGGATACGCGGCCCGTTGCGGAATCGGCAACGGCCGATGCGTTCGCGTCGGTAGCCGAATCGGAGGCGGCAGTACGCACGAGTACGCCGGCGACACCGCCCTCGAAGCGCTGGGTCGGTCCGGCCGCATGGACCGCCGCGGCGCTGGCGATCGTCGCGATCGCTTGCGCGCTGCTGTGGTTTCGCGCTCCCAAGCCGCCCAACGCAGCCACCGGCGCGCGCCCGCTGACGGTGGCGCTGATCGAAGTGGAAGACCGCGCCGATGCCGCGCGTTGGCCGGTGAAGTTGTTGGGCGAATGGTTGCGCTGGAAGCTGGGCAGCCTGCCGGAAGTGACCCTGCTGAGCGAAGCCGACCTCGCCGCGGATGGCGAAACCAGCTCGCCCAAGGTGATCTTCCTGTCGTCCGGCATCGCCACCGACGACGCTACCCAGGTATCGATCCGCGCGCGCTTCCACGACCGTGGCCAGGAACAGCGCATGGAGCTCAAGGGGCCGATCACGCAGGCGCCGGCCATGGTCGACCAGCTGTCGCAACAGATCATGGCCAAGCTGCTTCCGGCTCGCGTCGACAGCTGGCCGGCGTTGAACCTCGACAGCGCGGCCGCGCGCCGCTACGCCGATGCGGTCGAAGCGATCGAGCGACGCGACTGGACCGCGGCCGCGGCGATCTCCAACGAAGTCGTGCGCCAAGCGCCGCGTTTCGGCCTGGCGCGGATGCAGCTGGCGCGGGCGCGCTCGCGATTGACCCAGGCCAACTCGGCCACCGAGCAGATGCAGATCGCCATCGAATCGACCCGGCCGGTGCCGGCGGAAGTCGGCGAATCGATGCGCGCCGAGGCCCTGGCGATGGACCCGCAACGCCATCAGCAGGCGCGCGAGGCGTACGCGAAACTCGCCGCGCGTTATCCCGGGCAGTCGAGCTACGCCTTGCAATACGCCCAGTTGCTGTCGCAGACCGGCGATCTGCAACAGGCCTTGAAGATGCTGTCGGCGCCCGAGTGGGAACGCAAGCCGATGGGCACGCGCGTCACCCGCCTGCTACTGATCAGCGAAATCCACCAGCTGATGGGCGACCCCGAGGGCATGCGCGAATACGCCCGCAGCGCCGAACGCATCACCCGCGAAACCGGCGCCGGTTGGGAGCTGGAAAACGGTAACGCCCTGCTGATGATCGCGGTGGCCGACACCATGCAATACAAAGAACGCGCCGACGTCGGCCAGTACGAGCTGGCGGCGAAGCGATTGGAGGCGGCCGGCAACCGCACCCGGGCGCTGTACGCGCGCTTCCTCGCCGAAACCACCGTCGCCCCCGCCGAGGCCTCCGCGGCGCGCATGCAGACCTTGCTGGCGCAGGCCCGCGCAGGCGGTTATCGCCGGCTCGAGATCGACATCCTGGCGCGCGCCGCCGGCCAGCATTACAGCGCCGGCGACTGGCCCGGCTATCGCAAGTTGCTCGAAGAAGCCTTGATGGTCGCGCGCGATTCCGGCGATATCCTGATCGGCAACCGGCTGGCGATGGCCTTGTTGGTCGAGGACATCGTCGGCGCCCGTCTCGACAGCGCTGCCGAACGTCTGCGTCAATTACGCAAGGCCGGTTTGCAAGGGCGCTGGGAAATCGACCTGGCGCATTTCGATGCGGCGCTGAGCTCGATCCACGGCCGCTACGAGTACGCCGTCGCGGTGTTGAACGCGGCCGAACGCGACCTGGCGAAGCAGCAGGCCGATGGCGGCGCCGGCGAATCGCGGGCGCGCCTGGGCTGTTTGCGCGCAGAAGCGCGCCTGCCGCTGGGCGACCTGCAGGCAGTGCGCAGCGACTGGCAGCGTTGCGCCGCCTCCGAACAGCAATCCAATCGGGTTTCGCCGCTGGTAGGACGCGCCCGCACCGAGTGGCTCGCCGGCGACAAGGAAGCCGCGGCGGAGCTGTTGCGGCGTGCGCAAACGGTGCAGACCGGCCTGGGCGATTCGCCCGAGGGCTCGGAAGCCGCGATCGAAATTGCCAGCTTGTTGACCCGCACCGGCGCCATCGCCGAATCGGACCGGCTATACCAACGCGCCCTGCCCTTGATGCGCACGGCGCAGTACCAATGGCTGGTCGCCAGCGCCGAGACCGGCCAGGCCGAGAACGCGGCCGCACGCGGCGATTGGATCGCCAGCCGGCGCCTGGGCGCCGATGCCCGCAGCAAGATACCGGCCGATGCCTGGCCGCTGACCAGCCGCCTGGACGTGCTCGATATCGTCGCCGCCCTGGCCGGCGACGACCGGCCGCGCGCGTCCGCATTGGCTTCCGAACTGCATGCGAAGGCGCAACGCAACGGCGACCGCCTGACCCAGATGGAACTGCACAGCCTGATGCCGCACGGCGTGGTGGCCGCCGATTGCAGCCGCACCCATCGCGACAGCATGACCGCGAGCACCGGCATGCGCGGCGCGAGCCTGCTGTGGTTGAAGCCGAAATCGCAAGCGCTCGCAGCAGAGCCGGCGCTGGAAACGCTGTCGCCCTGAGCGAGGCCTGTTGTCTTTCGCAGCGCCTCTACCGCCGCCCGTCTTTGCTCTCCCCCCTTTGAAAAAGGGGGGGTGGGGGGATTTGCTCTTCGCCGCAAAGCTCGAAGCAGTCCCCGATGTAACCATTCTTCCCGGCCGCCGTTCACGCGGGCATCCGCCCAACGCTTCAATCCGGTCGCGGCGACCGCGATGCTGCAAGTGTTGCTACGTCGTACGGCGCCCTGAAACGATTAGCCTTAAGCCGGAATGCCTTCGCGCTTGATCGCCGGAATCGGAATGCCGAGCGCGCGCATCTGCTGATAGGGGTTCATGAACTCGCGGTTCTGCTTGATCTTTCCATTCTCCAGCAGGAAGGAATGGATGAAGTGGTTGCTGTAATAGCCCGGCGGATAGCCCGGGAACAGGATCTGCCCTTCGCCGTCGCACTCGACCCAGAAACGGTTCGGGTCCTGGGTCTCGAAGATCTGCACGTTCTTCCATTCCCAATCCGGAAAGCACTTCAGCGACCAGGCGCCGTGCGCCTTCAAACCTTCGTGACCGCGCGAGACGATCGGCTCGCCGGTGTCGTTGGTCCACAGGCCGCCGCTGCCGTCGGGCGTGAACAACAGATAGCGGGTCAGCCGCGTCTCGCCCTTGCGGCTCATATAGTCTTCGACCACCGCCCGATGCTTGCGACGCAGGTCGTCGTCGCTGCTGGCCGCCGCGGAAGTCTTGAATGCATGTTCAATCA
The DNA here is from genome assembly GCF_052078695.1 of Lysobacter sp. CA196. Lineage (NCBI taxonomy): Bacteria > Pseudomonadati > Pseudomonadota > Gammaproteobacteria > Lysobacterales > Lysobacteraceae > Lysobacter > Lysobacter sp. CA196. The sequence continues at coordinate 68,455 of NZ_JBQJIN010000021.1, forward strand.
TGATGCCGTCCTCTGTGTAAGCCATGAGTCGATCGTTATCGAATTGCTGGCCGCCTGATGCCTCGGAGAATCAGACTTTCCAGCGGGTGAGTTCGCCGCGCGCCACCACCGTCGCCGTGCCCGAAACGCGGATCGGCCCGATCTGCGACAGCGAGCCTTCGACCACCGCGTGCATGACCGAACGGCGCCCCATCTCCACGCCCTGGCAGATCTCGATCGGCTGGCCGAAACCGAGCTGGCCGTGACGGATCAGATGCAGCGCGAGCGGCCCCGCCGCCGAACCGGTCGCGGCGTCCTCGGCCACGCCGTAGGCCGGCGAGAACATGCGCATGCGCCATTGCGTTCCCGAACCGGCGAAGCAATTCGCGGCCATGTCGGGCAAGGTGGCGAGGATGCGCAGATCGGGCTTCACCGCCGACAGCGCCGGGATGCTCGGCAGGCCGACGAAGACATGGCGCGGGCCGTTGCGGTAGATCTCCACCGGCAAGGTCGACGAGGCCAGGCCGAGGCCTTCGAGCAATACGTCGGCGAGTTCGTACGGTTCCCAGGCCGGAATCGGCTGCTGCATGCTCGCGGTGAGGATGCTGCCGTCGTCGTTGCGCTGGAAGGTGAACGGCACCGTGCCCATTGCGGTTTCCAGGCCGAACCCGGCCGCGTCGCATTGCTCGCCAAGCACGATGGCGGTACCGAGCGTGGGATGACCGGCGAACGGAAGCTCGTTGACCGGAGTGAAGATGCGCACGTGGAAATCGCCGTCGGCGCCGGGCGGGAACACGAAGGTGGTCTCGGAAAGATTCATCTCCCGGGCGATGCGCTGCATGTCCGCCGCTTCCAGGCCGAACGCATTGGTGAACACCGCGACCGGGTTGCCTTCCAGCGGCCGGTCGGTGAATACATCGGCCACTACATACTTGCCTGCCGTCATGATCTGCACTTCCTTATGGTTGAAGCCTGCGATGGGTCCAGCCCGACGGCGCGGCGTCGTAGCGCAAACGGCTGTGCAGCCGGTCGTCGGAGGCCTGCCAGAACTCGACGATGGTCGGGCGCAGCGCGTAGCCGTGCCAGCCCTCCGGCCGCACCAGCGGAATCGCCGCGCGGGTCAGGCGCTGCGCTTGCAGACGCAGCGCTTTCTCGTCTTCCAGCAGCGCGCTCTGGCGCGACACGGTGGACATGGAATTGGCCTCGGGAGGCCGCTTAGTCCACAACAGGTCCGACTCCGTCGCCGACAGCGGCCCGATCGGGCCGGACAGCACGATCTGTTGCTTGGTCTCGCGCCAATACAGCACGCCCGAGGCCCACCCGTTGAAGGCGATCTCGCGACCCTTCTGACTTTTCGCATGGGTGGTGAACACCAGCGAATCGCCGGTGATCTCGAGCAGATGGACCATGCGGTTGGACGCGCGGCCGTCGATGCCGGTGGTCGCCAGGGCCAAGGTACCGGGGTCGCGCACGCGGCTGTCGATGGCCTGGTTGAACCATTCGCGCAGCAGCGGAATCGGTAGCTCGGGTGGAACGTCGAAGATGGAGATCTCCAGCGTCTCGGCTTGGGTAGTGTTGAATTGACTCATGTCGTTTGGTCCGTTGAATGGGGGCTTGCGTTTCGCATCGACGATGAACTTCCGATCGGGTCTCGATGCCCGCGCCGAACGACAGGCGCGGCGATGGCTCGTGTTGCGGCCGGCGTGACCCGCGTGACCGGCGTGATCGGCGTGACCGGCGCACTTGGCGCCGGTTCCGGAACGCCCGGCGCCGCTTCCGCAACGCCTGGCGCCGGTTCCGGCGCAGCCGGGCTATGCGCGTACCGATCCGTCGCCTGCACCGACGAACCCTGCGCGCTGCCCGACTGCGCCGGCGGCCGAACCCTCGGCCTGGCGCTGTGCAACGGTGTTTCAGGCGTGTTCTTCCTCCAGCGCGTCGCCGACCAGCCACGGGCCGGCGCGGCCGTTTTCGATCAACATCTCCATGTCGAAGGTCGTGCGCATGCTCGGCGGGTAGCCGATCAACTCGGTCGCGCGGTTCGGCGGCAGCGGCTGGCTCATCGCGTCGCTCGACTCCCACACCACCACCGCGCCCCACAGATTGTTGGCCGGGTCGGAGATCCAGAATTTGGAATGCATGCCGCGCACGTCTTCCCAGGGCGCGACGCCCTCCTCGCGCAGATAGTCGCGCATCGACTCTATGGTCTGGCTCGATTTGTCCAGGTTCCACCAACTGATCGTCGTCTTCATGTGGTCAACACTCTCTTTACGCTCGAAGCGATGATGTCCACGCCGCGGTGGGTCAGCAACGACTCGGCATGGAACTGGATCGAAGCGAAGCTGGCGCCGCGCAGCGCGTGCACTTCGTTCGACTCGGCATCGCGGCTGACCTCGATCAGGCTGTGGTCGCCGCGGGCGAACTGGCTGCTGTCGCACTTGGCGACATAGGTGTTGTAGAAACCGACCAGCTCGGGGCTGCCGAAGAAATCGATCTCGCGCTGCACACCCTGGTTCGGCGAGGCGCGCTGGATCAGCTCCAGGCCCAGTTCCAGGCACAGGATTTGATGACTCAGACAGACCGCCAGGAAGGATTTCTTCTCGGCGAGCAGATGGTTCATCGCCCGGCGGATACTGGCGATGCGCGGGTCGTCCATGTTGCGCGGGTCGCCCGGCCCCGGGCCCATCACCGCCAGGTCCCAGTCGCCCTTGAACAGCGCCGGCTCATCGAAGCGGCACATGGTGACGTCCAGGCCGATCGACTTGAGCTGTTGGGCGAGCATCGCGGTGAACGCGTCCTCCGCATCGACCATCAACACCTTGCGCCCGCTCAGGGCCGGGTCGATGCGGATGCGGTCGTCGGCATCGGACAGCCAGAAGTCGGCGATGCCGCCGTTGCGCTGTTTCAACGCTGCCTGCACGTCCGGGTCGAGCCCGAAGCTGGACTTGCGCCCGTGGCCGAGCGCGGCCAGCAAGGCCTTGGCCTTGGCGCGGGTTTCCGCGGCCTCCGAAGCCGGGTCGGAATGACGCACGATGGTCGCGCCGACGCCGATGCGCATGCGTCCGCCGGCATCGATGTCGGCGGTGCGGATCAGGATCGCCGAATCCATCATCGCCTGGCCGTTCGCATCGCGCCCGATCAGCGCGGCCACGCCACCGTAGTAACCGCGGCCTTCCGGCTCGTGGCGGGCGATGATCCGGCAGGCGTTCTCGATCGGGCTGCCGGTGACGGTCGGCGCGAGCAAGGTGTGGCGCAGGATGGTGCGCGGGTCGCTGGTGGTGCGCCCCTCGATGAAATACTCGGTGTGGGCGAGCCGCGACATTTCCTTGAGATAGGGGCCGACCACCTTGCCGCCCTGCGGGCAGAAGTGGGCCATCATCTTCAGCTCCTCGTCGACCACCATGTACAGCTCGTCTTTCTCCTTGGCGTCGGCGAGGAAACCCATCACCCCGGACAGCGACGGACCCGAGGGCGGATAGCGGTAGGTGCCGCTGATCGGGTTCATCGTCGCCACGCCGTCGCGCAGGCTGACCTGGCGCTCGGGGCTCGCGCCGATGAAGGTGCGCTCGCCGGTGTGGACGATGAAGGTCCAATAGGCGCCGACCTCCTCCTGCACCAGGCGGCGGAACGCGGCCAGCGCCACCCGCAGCGAGTAGCCGCTGATGTCGGCGATGAAGGTCCGCTTGAGCACGAAATTGGAGCCCTCGCCGCGGCCGATCTCGTCGGCGACGATGCGCCGCACCTTGTCGGCATAGGCCTCGTCGTCGATGTCGAACTCGCCGCCGGCCAGCTCGATCGGCGCGGCGGCGATGGTCTTCAGGGCTTCTTCGACGGAAACGCGCTCACGCTGATGGATCGTCATGACTTGCAGACGCTGGCCATCGTCGACGGACGCGAAACCGCGCTCGCGCAATTGTCCGTAGGGAATCAATACCAACACTTCCTCGCCCACGGTTCCCGCATCGGCGAGCGGAATCGATTCGAGCGTATCGAACTGGCCCATCTCGCCGGTGTAGACGTCCAGCATGTCCTGGACGTCCGACTGCGGACGGAACAACAGCGCGAACGCGCCTTTGCCGGCACCGCCATCGACGATCTCGCGCAGCAATGGGGTAGTCATGCGGCCACCTGTTCCGAGGTCACCACGACGGCGCAGCAGCGCGCGGCGTATTCGAGCGCCATCAGGTGACGTTCCAGGGAGAAATCGGCGACGGCGTCGCCGACCACGAAGGTTTCGATGTCGTTGGAGAAGGCCTCGACCGCGGTCATCAGCACGCCGATGTGGGCGTAGACGCCGCAAATGATCAGTTGGTCGCGCCCGGCTTCGCGCATGCGCTTGAGCAGGTCCGACTTCCAGAATGCGCTGTAGCGCCACTTGGTCAGCGACCAGTCGCCCTCGACCGGGCTGAGCTCGTCGACGACGTTGCGGTCGACCGGGTCGACCTGCATGCCGCTGCCCCAGAAATCCTTGAGCAGGCCGCGCTCTTCCGCGGTCATGCCGCCGGGTTGCGCGGTATAGGCCACCGGGATGCCGAGCGCCTGGCAGCGCCGGCGGATCGACGCGGCGTTCTTGACCAGCACCGAGCCCAGGCCTTCGGACGGGATCGGACGCAGGAAATAGCGTTGCATGTCGTGCACCAGCAACACCGCGCGATCGGGTTCGATCTGCCAGCTCGCGATGTTGGCGGGAAGCTGGGCGGAGGTCGGCATCGCATAAGGCTGGATCTTGGGAATACCGGTCATGGTCAGTTCCATCGTCTCGGGTGTGACACCCTTCGTGGCGGTTGCCGCGGCTGGTCGAGCGCAGCCGCGGCCGGGGAGTTCGCAGCCCGCGCGCACCCGCCGCGCGCAGCGAACGTGCGCGGCGCGCGAGGACACGGCGGTGGTACGCGGCTTGGGTATCGGTCGTCGTGCCGGTCCGGTCGCGGCCGGTCGCGCGAAGGCGACCGGCCTAGGCCCTCACAGCGAACCGCCCATCGCCTGCAGGCGCGGCGCGATCGGCCGTGTCGACGGCGTGGCGCGACTGGCCGAGACGATCAGCATCGACAGCTCCAGCGACTGTTCGTAGTTCAGGCGTGGATCGACCGCGGTCTTGTAGGCGCGGCTGAGGTCGGCCTCGGCCAGGTCGCGTGCGCCGCCCAGGCATTCGGTGACGTCCTCGCCGGTCAGCTCCAGATGCACGCCACCCAGGCGCGTGCCTTCGGCCGCGTGGATGTCGAAGGCCAGGTCCAGCTCGCCGCGGATATTGTCGAAGCGGCGGGTCTTGTAGCCGTTGCCAGCACTCTCGGTGTTGCCGTGCATCGGGTCGGCGACCCACAGCACTCGGCGCCCGGCCTGGCGCACCGCCTTGAGCAATCCCGGCAAGGCATCGGCGATGCGGCTCTTGCCCATGCGCGTGATCAGGGTCAACCGACCCGGCTCTTCGTAAGGATTGAGCACGTCGATCAGGCGCAACAGCTCGTCGGGCTTGGTGGTCGGGCCGACTTTCACCGCGATCGGGTTGCCGATGCCGCGGAACAGTTCGACGTGGGCGCCGTCCAGCGCGGCGGTGCGCATGCCGATCCAGGGCAGATGCGTGGACAGGTTGAACCAACCGCCACGCTGCGGCACGCGCCGGGTCAAGGCGGCCTCGTAATGCAGCAGCAAGGCTTCGTGCGAGGTGTAGAAGCCGGTGTGCATGCGGCTGTCGACGAACTGCCCGCCGACCGTCTTCATGAAGCGCAGCGAGTCGGCGATTTCCTCGACCACGCGCCGGTATTCGATGGCGCGCGGCGAATGCTCGACCCAGTCGAGTTTCCAGTACTCGGGGTGATGGATGTCGCCGAAACCGCCATCGACCATGGCGCGGGTGAAGTTCAGGGTCAGCGCCGAATGGGCATAGGCCTCGAACAAGCGATTCGGGTCGGGCCGGCGCGAGGCTTCGTCGAAATCGGCGCCGTTGACGATATCGCCTCGAAAGCTCGGCAGCGACACGCCGTCTCGGGTTTCCTCGTCGGTCGAACGCGGCTTGGCGTACTGCCCGGCGAAACGGCCCACACGGATCACCGGCTGCTTCAGGCCGTGCGCCAGCACGATGCTCATCTGCAGCAACACTTTGAGGCGATTGGCGATGATCTCGCTGGTGCAATCGACGAAGCTCTCGGCGCAATCGCCGCCGTGCAACAGGAAGCGGCGGCCTTCCTGCGCTTCGGCCAACGCCCGCTTCAACTTCAACACTTCCAACGAGGTCACCAGCGGCGGCAGTCTCGCCAGCCGGTCGGTGGCCTTGGCCAGTTCCCCGTCCGCCGCGTATTGGGGCTGCTGCTGCGCCGGACGCTGTTGCCAGGTCTGCGGCGACCAATCGTCCTCGTTTCTGACTACGCTCAACGGTCGAAACATGGATTCATCTCCCCAGTGGATTTGAGTGCCGGCACGCGATCTTTCGCGTCGATCCCTGCATGCGAGCTTGCGTATCCGGGCAATGCACGGTCGGCGCCTGTCTGAACGCGCCGTACCGAGTGCGCGCCTGCGCATCGACCATTCATCCGATGCGGCTGCGCCTATCCCCGCCTGCTATGGCTGCGTATCTTTCCATCCGTATGCAGCCGACGACTTCCAGCAGTGAAGGCAAATTATCAGATGGAAAATGGGGGTTTAACCGTAGAAAGTACGTAACCGACCGCGCTGCGATCGATGTAGATTTGCTCCCGCCGAGCAGACTCATTGCGCGGCATGCCGAGGCACTGCATCGCAGTTTCCGGCTTAGTGTGAGCGTTATCCGTTTTAATCTTGATCAGCGCACCGACGTTGTTTGGACCGCGCCTTGAAAGCGCCCGCGAAGTCTCAAAAACGAATCCGATGTTCACAGGGGCGGTCATACATCGGACTTGTTGCGGCGTTTCAATCAATGGCTGAGCGATTCCACGCACGTCGATCCGACTATCCCATCCCGGTTGGGCGATTCGCCCTTTCGCCATCCACGTTTGCGCATAACCATCCAGGAGTGCATATGACTGAGAATATCCGTGCCGGCGCCGTACCCTTGTCGTCGATCCTGCTGCAGATGATCACCGGCTACTGGGTGACGCAGTCGCTCTACGTGGCCGCCAAGCTCGGCATCGCCGACCTGGTCGCCGATGCGCCCAAGCCGATCGATGAACTCGCGGCGAAGACCGGCGCCAAGGCGCCGCTGCTCAAGCGCGTGCTGCGCACCCTGGCCAGCATCGGCGTGTTCACCGAACCGCAGCCGGGCAGCTTCGCGATCACCCCGCTGGCCGCGCTGCTGCGCAGCGGCACCCCGGACTCGATGCGTCCGCAGGCGATCATGCACGGCGAAGAGCAGTACCGCGCCTGGGCCGACGTGCTGCACAACGTGCAGACCGGCGAGACCGCGTTCGAGAAGGAGTTCGGCACCAGCTACTTCGGTTATCTGGCCCAGCACCCGGAGGCCGACCGCGTCTTCAACGAAGCCCAGGCCGGCTACACCAAGCAGGTCGCGCATGCGGTGGTCGACGCTTACGATTTCTCGCCGTTCAAGACCGTCATCGACATCGGCGCCGGCTACGGCCCGTTGCTGTCGGCGATCCTGCGCAGCCAGCCCGAGGCGCGCGGCATCCTGTTCGATCAGCCCCACGTGGCCGAAGCCGCCGGCAAGCGCCTGGCCGAAGCCGGCGTCGGCGATCGTTGCGGCACGGTCGGCGGCGACTTCTTCGTCGAAGTGCCTTCCGACGGCGACGTCTACATCCTGTCGCTGCTGCTGCACGACTGGGACGACGAACGCAGCATCGAGATCCTGCGCAACTGCCGCCGCGCGATGCCGGCGCACGGCAAGCTGTTGATCGTCGAGCTGGTACTGCCCGAGGGCGAAGAACCGTTCTTCGGCAAGTGGCTCGACCTGCACATGCTGGTCCTGCTCGGCGCCCAGGAACGCACCGCCGACGAGTTCAAGACCTTGTTCGCCGCGTCGGGCTTCGCCCTGGAGCGCGTCCTGCCGACCGCTTCGGGCCTGAGCATCGTCGAAGCGCGTCCCATCTGATCGCATCGTCCGGCCACGCGCCGGACGACTCTCATGCAGCCGGTCGCTGGTGCGGCCGGCTGCATCTCGTCGTATCCGTCGCGGTGCGCAACTCCCCGTCTGCGTAGCGATCGCGCTGTGTCGGTCTTGCGGCGTCTCGCTCAAGCAAGATCAGGATCTAGATCAAACGCCAAGAGCTTCCGCCACTAAAGCGGCGGGTTACTTTCTTTTGTCTAAAGCAACAAAAGAAAGCTAACCAAAGAAGTTGCTTTGTTTTGAATCACGGGCCCGCACGAGCGGTGCATCCGCAGGGATTTTTCATACGCGACATCCCTGTCCCGATGAAAAACGGCCCGCATCTCTGCGGGCCGCCCTTCGGGTCTCCAATGGCCTTCGCTAGTGCGAGGCGGCGCACAGCCATGGCAAAATCAAAGGCAAAGGCAAAGGCAAAGGCAAAGCAAGGTGCCATGTTATGAACCAGCATCCACCCCACCGCCAAGCCAGCTCCGGGCTCACGCCGCTCCTACAAAGGCTGCGTCTGAATCAAAAGGCGACGTCCTCTCCCCTGTAGGAGCGACGCAAGTCGCGACCGCGCAACCTCCAGATCGCGACGTCGTTATCGCAATGCCACGGTCGCGGCTTGCGCCGCTCCTACCCCAAAGCGCCGTTGCCGTTGCCGTTGCCGTTGCCGTTGCCGTTGCCGTTGCCGTGATGAGCTTGGCGCAGCACCGTGCTTGCGAGAACATCCGCAGACCCGGAGGGCGGCGCACAGGACGTGCGGCGTTTTTCGATAGGACAAGGATGTCCTATCGAAAAATCCCGGCGCGCGCACCGACCTCGCAGGGGAGCTTCGTCAAGGAAGGCCTCCCTTTGGTTAGCTTTCTTTTGGGCCAGCAAAAGAAAGTAACCCGGCCGCGTCAGCGGACGGAAGCTTTAGATGTTGCTTCACCGCTCTGCGGCCAGAGGCGCACCAACCGTCAGCTGCGCGGTCGCGGCTCACGCCGCTCCAACAGAGCTTCCGGCGAGATGCGGCGCGAGATTGAAACGGTACGGTCGCGACTCGCGTCGCTCCTATCCTTGGCCACAGGCCGTCGCGACGCAAACGTCAGGTAACGCGGTCGTAGCTTGCGCCGCCCCTGGCAACGACCGATCACGGCCTCGAACGGCGGTTGTCATCGGTGCGTCATCGCCGCCTCACGCCGTCTTCAGCGGCGGGCTCGCGCGCCGATTTCTGCGGCCACGCAGGTCATGACGACATACTGATTGTTTCTATGACAGATAACACTTGCATGGATTACCGCGCGATTACCCCTTCGTTCCCAGGCTATAAAAACCGCTGTTATATAGGCGCTTTATAGCGCCCCGCGAATCTCCCCGATTCGGCACATTCACCCCGATGTCGCATTTTATCGGGAATGTCATCTCCGCTCGAACGGCAAAATCTCCACATCGCCATTCTTTATCCGTAGAAACTACAGATGTGCCGGTGATGGCCTCTCATTACTTTATCGGTCGAAGCCCGACCGCGAGTTTCATTCGCGGCAAGCGGACACAGGGTCTTCGAGATGCACGGCAATGCTCCCTGGCGAGCCTGCCGTGACCCCACCGACTGGCGTAGTCCACGCCAGATTAGAGACGAGAATCACATCATGGCCAAGAACGAACAGGTAATCCGCGCCGACGACACGGTGACCTTCATCAACGTCTTCGACGTCGAGCCCGCCAAGCAGCAGGAGCTGGTCAACCTTCTCAACGAAGGCGCCGACAAGGTCATCCGCCATCGCCCCGGCTTCATCTCGGTGAGCATCCTCGCCAGCAAGGACGGCAGCCGCGTCGTCAATTACGCCCAGTGGCGCAGCGCCGAAGACATCAAGGCCACCCGCGAAGACCCCGCCGCGCAGGACTACGGCAAGCGCAGCGCCGAACTCGCGCGCGCCACCCCGCACGTCTACTCGGTGGCGTCCGTCCACCGTTGATGCGCATCGCCCGTCGCGGCGGCCCGGCGCCCGCGACCCGCTGTCGCGGGCACGGCGCCGCCGCTGACGGGTGGAAGGTGACGAGGGGTCGGGGCGCTCTCGCGAGCGGCCCGGCCCCTCTGCCCGGTAGGTCTGCAGTCCAGCGGTCGCCAGTGCTCGCCGACACCGTTGCATGAGCCTCGGGCGTCCCCGATCGAGCGGCGGTTGGAACCGGCAGTCCGACAACTCAAGGTCGAGGAGCTACCGTCGTTATGACCACCGCTACGCAAACCGACATCGTGATCGCCGGCGCAGGAATCGGGGGCTTGACGACCGCCCTGGCCTTGCACGCGCAGGGCATCGAGCGAGTCGTGGTGCTCGAAAGCGCCAACGAAATCCGCCCGCTCGGCGTCGGCATCAATGTCCAGCCCGCCGCCATCGCCCAATTGTTCGCGCTCGGCCTGGGCGAGGCGATTGCCGCGACCGGCATCGCCACCCGCGAACTGCGCTATCTGGACCACGCCGGCACCACGCTGTGGACCGAACCGCGCGGCCTCGCCGCCGGCGACCCGTATCCGCAATACGCCATCCACAGAGGCGAACTGCAGATGCTGCTGCTCGCTGCGGTACGCGAACGGCTCGGCGCCGACACCGTGCGCACCGGCCTGCGCCTGCAGGATTTCGAACACACCCGCACCGGCATCCGCATCCATGCCGAGGACCGCGGCCGCCACGGCGCGAGCGTCGCCTTCGAAGCCACAGCGCTGATCGGCGCCGACGGCCTGCATTCGGCGGTGCGCGCACGCTTGCACCCCGATGCCTGCGAACTGCTGCCCGCCCGCATCCAGATGTGGCGCGGCCTGACCGAAGTGGACGAATTCCTCGACGGCCGCAGCATGATCGTCGCCAACGACGATCGTTCCACCCGCCTGATCGCCTACCCCTGTTCGGCGCGCCATGCCCAGCACGGACGGGCGCTGGTCAATTGGGTCTGCATGGTGCCCGACGTCGCCCAGGACCTCACCCGCGAGGCCAGCTGGGATTGCTCGGGCCAGCTCAAGGACGTACTGCCCTACTTCGCCAACTGGGACTTCGGTTGGCTCAACGTGCCCGACCTGCTGTCGCGCAGCACCCAGATCCTCGAGTACCCGATGGTCGACCGCGACCCGCTGCCGCACTGGGGCATCGGCCGGGCGACCCTGCTCGGCGACGCCGCCCATCTGATGTATCCGGTCGGTGCGAACGGCGCCTCGCAGGCCATCCTCGATGCGGTCAGCCTGGCCGGCGAGTTAGGCGACAACAGCGATACGGTCGATGCGCTGCAGCGTTACGAGGCGGTGCGCCGCCCGCCGACCACCGCGATCGTGCAGGCCAATCGCGACCGCGACAGCGCCGAACGCGCCATCGCCACCCGCCCCGACCCGGAAAAAACCGCCGCGCTTTCGGCGATCACGAGCTCTTACCGCAGCATCGTCGATCGCTCGCACGTCCGGTGAAAACGTGGTTTCCCGAAACTACTCCGACGCCAGGCCTTCCGAGTGATCGGGGACGCTGAGGAGCTCCAAGGAGTCAATCCGTGATCGACAATGACAAGACCCACTTCGATGCGATCGTAATCGGCACCGGCTTCGCAGGCATCTATATGCTGCACAAGCTGCGCAACGAGCTAGGCCTCAAGGTCCGTGCCTTCGACAAGGCCAGCGGCGTCGGCGGCACCTGGTACTGGAACAAGTACCCGGGCGCGCGCGCCGACACCGAGAGCTTCGTCTATCGTTATTCCTTCGACAAGGAAACCTCCGAGAACTGGGACTGGCGCAGCCGCTACGTCGACCAGCCCGAGATGCTCGGCTACCTGCAGGCGGTGGTCGATCGCCACGGCCTGGCCAAGGACATCCAGCTGAAGACCGGCATCGACAGCGCCGTGTTCGACGAGATCCACCATGTGTGGACCCTGACCACCAGCACCGGCGAGCTGTTCACCGCCCGCTACCTGGTCAATGCGGTCGGCGTGCTGTCCAAGATCGTGATCCCGCAGATCCCGGGGCGCGACCAGTTCCAGGGCCAGATCGTGCATACCGGCGCCTGGCCGGCCGACCTGTCGCTGGAAGGCAAGCGCGTCGGCGTGATCGGCACCGGCTCGACCGGCGTGCAGTTCATCTGCGCCGCGTCCAAGCTCGCCCGGCACCTGACCGTGTTCCAGCGTTCGGCGCAGTTCTGCGTGCCCGCCGGCAGCCGCCAGGTCAGCGAAGCCTACGTCGCCGAGTACAAGAACAACTTCGAGCAGATCTGGGACGGCATCCGCAACTCGCGCATCGCCTGCGGCTTCGAGGAAAGCGGCGTCTCGGCGATGAGCGTGTCGGAAGAAGAACGCCAGAAAGTGTTCGAGCACCATTGGGAGATCGGCAACGGCTTCCGCTTCATGTTCGGCACCTTCTCCGACATCGCCGTCGACCCGGCCGCCAACCAGGCCGCCTCGGACTTCATCCGCGCCAAGATCCGCCAGATCGTCAAGGACCCGGACACCGCGCGCAAGCTGTGCCCGACCGACCTCTACGCCAAGCGCCCGGTCTGCACCAACGATTACTACGAGACCTACAATCTGCCGAACGTGAGCCTGGTCAGCCTGCCGGAGAACCCGATCAAGGAACTCACCGCCAACGGCGTACTGACCGAGGACGGCGTCGAGCACAAACTCGACCTGCTGGTGTTCGCGACCGGCTTCGAGACGGTCGAGGGCAGCTACAACCAGATGGAGATCCGCGGCCGCGGCGGCGAAACCCTGCAGCACCACTGGAAGGACGCACCGAGCAGCTACCTGGGCGTCGCCACCGCGGGCTTCCCGAACATGTTCATGGTGCTCGGCCCGAACAGCGCCTTCAGCAACCTGCCGCCGAGCATCGAGAGCCAGGTCGAGTGGATCGGCGAGCTGATCGGCTGGGCCGAAGGCGAGTCCACGCCGGTCATCGAGACCACCCGCGAGGCCGAGGAAGCCTGGACCGCGACCTGCAAGGAAATCGCCGCCTATACCTTGTTCCCGAAGGTCAAGTCGTGGATCTTCGGCGAAAACATCGACGGCAGGAGCAGCCGCGTGCTGTTCTACTTCGGCGGCCTGGCCGGCTATCGCGCCAAACTGCGCGAAGTCGCCGACGCCGACTACGAGGGCTTCATCCTGCACAGCGATCCCTCCTCGATGGTGGCCTGAGCCGGATAGCTGAGCCGGATAGCGAAGGCCGCAAGGCATTCGCGAACTCGATGGCGGAATCACGGGCAGGCCCCACCGTTCGCGGTGGGCCTGCTTCGTTATGTCGACTTATTCTTTATAGATTATTTCTTTACCAAGATATTCCTCATGCGCAATACCGATGCGGTATGAGCGCATCGATCCGACTCGCGCCGATCCCACCCACGCCACTGTCATCGGCATAAGCGCGAACGGCGCCGTACGCCTCGCGCGAGGCGCAGGCGGCGCGCTCCCAAGCCCCGCGCAACGCGGTTCGATAGCCGATAGCGCCTGGTTCGACACGCCAAGCGGCGAATGCCACCGATGTCATCCGTAACCGGCGACGACAGCGATCGGCGGGCGAATGAATACGCTGAACCGATTGGCATCATCGGAAACAGGCTTTCAAACTCCCGGCAAAACTATCGATGCAGACGATGAAAATCGTTCGTCGAAACCGATCGAGTTCACGCTCTTCGACTTTGTGTCATTTGTCACTAGCCAGGAGAATTCGAATGCTGTCGAGATTTCTCCATGCATCTCGATTTCCCTTGTTTTAAGGGATATTTCGCATCTTCACGCGCTCTTTCATTCGATTGCGAAAGCGTCATTGCGATCACAGACCGGTAACGCAATCGATTGATACTTGGCTTGCGCTGCACGATTCCCAATGCTTATCACACAATAAATCCATGCATCACGTTTAAATAGCTCGGCACGATTCCGAAGCCGCCACACCCTCGGAAGATGCGCAGTAGTCAGCCTGAAGTCCGGCTCAAGACGTGCAAGCCTGTCTCGCAACGTTCGATTGAACCAAAACTCGCGAACACGGTCGGATCCTTGCAGCGACTCGCAAGGAACGACGCCCGGCAGACTGCACCGACAAGCGGGAACTCAACCTGGATCACGCCGGTCCCGCACTGCGGGCAGGCCGCGCCCATTACTCGACACATAAAAACCATGTGGGCGCGCGGATGGTGATCGGCAGGGAGCGTAGCGGCTGGCGGTACGGATGCGTCGACGGCATGACGGACCACAGGACATACGCCGAAGCGCCCAGCAGTGACAACCCCCGGCCCGCTGCGCTGTAGCGGACCGAGGCTGCGAACGGCCCGATCCAGGCAACGGGGGCTTCCCTTGCTGCGTGGAACCCTGCGAACCGCATTATCGAGGAAGTCCAACCTATTCGTTCCGGAAAGATTCGGAATTGCTGCCCTTCAACAAGGATGTCCCACCATGGCAATCGCAATCAGTTCGGCACTTTCTTCCATGATCGAGCAAATGCCCGGACCTTGCGCCTGCAAGGACCAGGACTCGAAATTCCTCTACGCCAACACCGAGTTCAAGGCCCTGGTCGGCCTGGAGCCCGACGAGGACGTGGACGGGCTCTCGGATTTCGACCTGCCCTGCGAAGTCGCTTCGCACGGCAAGACCTTTCGCGAGCAGGACAAGTACGTGATGGAACGGCAGATCTCCATCACCACCTTGAACGTGCACCGCTTCAAGTGCGCGAAATGGCGAGCGTTCCTGATCGTCAAGAAGCCGTTCTTCGATCAGGAAACCAATATCCGCGGCGTGCTGTTCCACGGCACCGACATCACCGCGATCAACGCCGGCGCGCTCGGCTCCTACTTCGGCAACCCCGGCCCGCACCAGGCCTCGATCAACAGCCAGCCGCAGACCGGCCAGGTCCATGCCGACCCGGAAGCCGACATCGACATGACTCGCCGCGAGTACGAGGTGCTGTTCTTCCTGTTGCGCGGCGGCACCTCCAAGCGCATCGCCGAACTGCTGTCGATCTCCTCGCGCACGGTCGAGCAATACATCGATGTGCTCAAGGACAAGTTCGAGGTGCTGACCAAGCCCGACCTGATCGAAAAAGCGATCAACAAGGGCTATCTGTACGTGATTCCCGACACTTTGTTCATGAAGTGCTCGTCGAAGATCATCTTCCAGGGCACATCGCCGCTGTCGTTGATGCAGCCGTCCAACGCCCCGTCCTATCAGCCCACCAATTGAGTTGCGGGTCGTCGGCGCCGTCCGGCGTCGACGGCCCGCGCTGCGGAGATGGCGCGAAGGGCTTGAAGCCCGTCGGCGATGCCTTATTTGGTCATGCCGGGGTTCTGCACCGGCCCTTGGCTGGACAGCGACGCCAGGGCAGTGGCCCGGCTCAAGGCTTCGCTGCTCTGCCCGATCGTTTGCGCTACCGCCTGCAAGGTCGGCACTTCCGCCCACCGCTGGAACGGCGAATGCGGGGCACCGGAGACCGCGAACAGCTTGTCGCCATTGTCGCTGCGGGCGACGTAGTCGATGCTCGCAAGCTGGTTGTCGCGGGCCGCGCGCATCAGCGCCCCGGTCGCGTTCTGGCATTGCTGCGACGACATCGTTCCGCCGGATTTCTTGACCAGGTCCTCGACCTTGACCAGCGTGCTGCGAAAGGCCGCGTTATGCGGACTGGTCGATTCGGTGATCAGGGGCGCTTGCGCGACCGGCAGCGACGGCAATGCGAAGGCCGAGACCGGACTCGGTGCGCCGAAGCCCGATGTGCCGAAGCCTGGCGTACCGAAGACCGACGTGCCGAAAGGCGTAGCGCCGAAAGCCGGGCTGGCAAAAGCAGACGGACCGAACGCAGAAGTACCGAAGCCGGATGGCGCGGGCGTCGAACTTGCGAACGCTTGCACGCTCGGATTCGACCCGCCAAGACTCGGAGTCGGTGGGGAGGCGAACGCCGAAGCGCCGCTCTTCTTGGCCTGCATGCTCGGCAGGTCCAAGGCGGTCGTGTCCATCGCCGAAGCACTCGGCAGGACGCTCTTCGGACCGTCCGTCATCGGCGCGCTCGCCGACGACGAGACGCTGGGCTCGGCGCCCTTGCGCCGCACTACCGGCTGGAACGCCGGCGCGTCTTCGCGCATGTCCATGGCCGAACTCGACGATGCCTTGGGCGTGGTATCGAAATGCGCGCTGATCAGCGAACTCACCCCACTGACGCCGGTGTTCCTGCCGACCATGAAACCGTCGAATTCGCCGCGGATTTCCGCCACCTCCTCGTCGCGGTATTCACCGGAAACGTTGAGCTCCCATTCGTGCGAGCTGTTGGCACCACGGCCCACCAGGCGCAGGTTCGAGGTGTCGTTGTAGGCGTCGAGCGCATTGGCCTTGGTCAGGCCGCCAGGGCCGGCATGCTTGACCATCTCCTGGGCCACGATCTCGAACGGAATCCGATGGTCGATGTCGAGGGCATCGCGGGTAACCAGTTGCTGGGTGGCGGCGCAGCGGAACAGCGGCACGTTCTGCTTGGATCCGTCGAGCGGACTGGTCGCCACCACCGTGCCGACGTAGCTCTCCTTGAGCTGCTGCTCGAACCACTTGCCGCGCACGCCGGCATCGAAGGCCAGGCCCTTGCGTCCGTCCTCGGGCGACCAGGCCTGGTTCACCGTGGCGCCGGTACGCCGGGCGATGTCGCGCTCGGGGTCGTACTTCGGCGGCTCGACCGACGGATCGAAGCCGCAGCGTTCGTTGGCCCAGGCCTTCCACTGGCTAGAGTCGGCGCCATGCAACAGGATCCGGTCGGCGCTGTCGCGCGCCCGGTTGTACACCGACGGCAACAGGCGCAGGTTGCCGACATCGTTGTAGGCGCGGTGGGCGTCGGCGTAATTGTTGACGCCCAAGCCGGTCAGATGCGCCTTCCACGGCTTGACGTGGTCGATGTCGAGAGCGTCGGCCGAATGCCAGGTCTTGGTCCCCGCGCTGTAGAACAGCAGCAGGTTGTCCCGGCCCAGCGAAACATGCTCTCCGGGCATATGTTTGCGCGCCCAGTCGTTGCGCATGTAGTGCACGGTCGAGTCGTAGAACGCCATGCCGTCGCGCGCGCTCAAGGCGTTCCAGCGCTTGTTCTGCAGACCGTCCCCATGCACCGGCGGCTTGTACTCGTCCCATTCGGCCAGGCTGACCTGGCGACCGCTGCGCAGACTGACTTTGACTTCGCCACCCATCCCGCTTCTCCCCGCCAGCGCCCTTCGACTCGAAGCACCGCAAGGCCGGAACGGCGAACCCTCCCCCTGCGGCATCGTCGGTCGAGCCCCTGACCCGAGAGGTCAAACGCGATTCCCGCGCAGCGCAGGCCATGGCCGAGGTGCGCAAATTCGATGCGCCACGCACCAATGTGCCCGCCCGCGCCGACCGCAGCGGCGCCCGCGACCCGCCCTGGCCTCGCCGGGAATGGCCGCTGCGCGAGGCTTTCGCCGTTTCTTGAATCAGGCTAGGGAGTCAGCCCGGCGCCATCGGCGCCGCTCCCTTCGAGAAGGGGGACTCGGCATGCCAGCACTGATACCGGTTGGACCGTACAAGCAATTCGTCACCGCCGAAGGCACGGCGTTTCCGTACTACATCGTGCCGTTCGACAAGGACGGGGCCTGCGAAGGGCCGTTGACGCGCCAGCACGTGCTCGACCATCTGGACGGGCACAGCGACATCTTTTTGTTCTCGCACGGCTGGAACAACGACTGGGAAGCCGCCAGCGAACGCTATGCGAGCTTCATCAACGGCTATATCGATCAGCGCCGGCGATTCGGCCTGACCGCTCCGGCCGGCTATCGGCCGCTGTTGATCGGCATCTTCTGGCCCAGCCAGGCCCTGTCGTGGTTCGACAGCGAAACCGGCCCGGGCTTCGCCGGCGCCGGCGACGATGTGGAAAGCGGCCGCCAGCAGATGGCCGATATCGCCGCGTTGCTGGCGCCGGAGCGTCGCGAACGCTTCCACGCGCTGAGCCAGACCCCGGCCTTGTCCGAGGCGGAATCGCGCGAGCTCGCCGAACTGTTGGCGAGCGTGCTCACGCCCGACGACGAGGGCCACGACGCCGCACCGGCATCGGCCGACGACCTGCTCGCGGCGGCGGCCTCCCTGACCGAGGCGCCACCGGATTTCGATGACGTCGGCGCGGTGGCGACGCCGGTCGCGGGCGGCCCGGCCGCCGCTGGCGGTTTCGGCGACGCGCTGAAGAAACTCGACCCGCGCAACCTGATCAAGCCGTTCACGGTGTGGCAAATGAAGGACCGCTCCGGCAAGGTCGGCAGCCGCGGCGTGTCGCAACTGCTGGCCGAGTTGCTGCGCCGCTCGCAAGCGCGCATCCACCTGCTCGGCCATTCCTTCGGCTGCAAGGTGGTGATGTCGGCCACCGCGTCGCTGCCGGACGGCCTGCGCAAGGTGCATTCGGCGCTGCTGTTGCAGCCGGCGATGTCGCAGTACGCGTTCGCCGCGCAGGTGCCGGACAGCGGCCGGGTCGGCGGCTACCACCGCAACCTGCAACGTATCGAACGGCCGGTGGTCGCCACCTTCAGCGGGCGCGACATCGCCCTGTCCAAGACCTTCCACCTGGCCTTGCGGCGCGATCACGACCTCGGCGAACAGCCGCTCGCCGCCGGCGACTCGCCGAGCAAGTACGCCGCCCTGGGCGGCTACGGCCCGCAGGCCTCGGCGCAGGCGGTGCTCGACATCCAGGACCCGGCGTCGGCCTACGATTTCGGCGCCGGCGGCCGCATCGTCGGCATCCGCGGCACGCGCACCATCGGCGGCCACGGCGACATCAGCAACGCATCGACCTGGTGGCTGGCGCACAACCTCGCCTCCAGCCGCTGAGCGCCCGTACCGCGCCATGTCCGAACTGCTCAAACGCGAGAACGACATCGTCACGCTCAAGATGGAGCTGATGCGGCTCCATCGCGTGCGCGCCACTTTGCAGTTCCAAGCCGACGGCAGGCTGCAGAGCCTGCCGCTGTGGGAGGGCGGCATCGACGAATGGGGGCTGGCGCCGTCGATCGCCTCGGACCTGCGCTCGCGCCCGGACGAGTCGCAGTTCCATCTGCCGCCGCGCTTGCTGGAGAGCCTGCGCTCGGCCTGGTTGCAGCACGGCGAGGCCGCGCGCCCGCTGTGGGTCCACCTGGTCAAACCCTACGGCGCGCTGCGTTATCTGCCGTGGGAACGCTTGCTGGTCGACGCTTTGCACACGCCGGTGCTGATGCTGCCGGACTTTCTCTTCCCGCCGCCGCGCGAAAGCGCGAGCATGCTCGACATCGCGGTCTGCGCCAGCGCGCCGCTCAATTGCGAGCATGCGCATATCCGCGATGGCCTGATCGAGGCGATCCAGGCGATCCTGTCCGCGATCGACCGGCCGCTGCGCCTGCACGTGTTCGCCGACTCGGAGATGGGCGAACCGGTGCGGCACCTGCCCACCGGGCCGGCCGAATTGATCCTGCACTCGCCCGCCGATGCCGAACGCTACGTCGTCGAGGACCCGTCCTCGCGCCTGCTCGACGCCAGCGGCACCCTGCGTTCGCCATGGCTGCTGTGGATGCGCCAGGCCTTGAAGCCCTACAGCACCGATGCCGTGCACTTCGTCTGCCACGGCCATCTGTCCGGCGCGGCCGGGGCGATGCTGTTGGCGCAGTCGCCCCTGGGCCGCAGCGAGAACTATCTGGCCGGCCCGGTCGGTGCCTGCGAGCTCACCAGCTTCCTGACCCAGGTCGGCGCCTGGGCGACCGCGTTCTCGGCCTCGCGCGACAACCACAACCCGGTCGGCCTGCGCGCCCTGGCCGACGAGATCGCGCAATCGTTGCCGGGTCCGATGCTGCTGTTCAATGCGGCCTACGACAACCCTGCGGCGTTGGCGCAGAGCTATCGCTTCGTCCACGCACGCACGGCCGAACCGCCGCCGCAGTCGCGCGCCCTGTATCTGTACTGCCAACCCTATCTGCTGGCGCCGACCCGCGGCGCCGCCGACGAGACCGAACTGTCCGAACAGGTGCGCAGCCACATCGAGCTGTATTCGCGCAACGACACTCAGCGCGATTCGGCCCTGAAGTCGCTGCCGCCCTCGGCCGCGGCATCGGCCACGCGCAGCCCCTATGCGCTGCAGGCCGCGGCCAAAAGCATTTCGGCGGTCACCGCCGCGACCGAGCGTCTGGCCGAACAGGTCCAGGTGCAGTACCAACAGGTGCTGCGCGACCAAGTCATCCCCGAAGCCATCGTCCAGCGCGACCTCGACGCGGCCATGGACACGATCGACCTGTTGCGCCAGGCGGTCGGCGAGATCGAGCAACGCCGCCTGCGCGGCGAAATCGAGCAGCGCCTGGTCGAGATCGAACAGGACGCGCCGCCCACCGTCGAGGCCGCGGTCGAAGCGCCGATCCCGGCGCCGACCGAGGCGCCGATGGAGGAGCCGATCGAGGCCGGCATCGAGGCCGGCATCGAGGATGCTTTCGCGATCGAGGTCGGCGCGGCCGCCTACCCGCAACAGGATCTGCTGCAGGTCCAGATCGAACGTATGAACCAGATCGAGGATTTCCAGTTGCAGATCGAACAGATCAGCGGCGACTCGCTCGACCTGAACCCGCGCATCCACAAGGCCAAGCAAGACCTGGAGCAGCGCAAGCTGCAGCTGTCGGATTCCGACGAACTCGAGGATGCGCCATGAACGAGCGCACCATCCTCGCCGTCGACATTCTCGACAACGACCTGATCGCCCGCATCGTGCGCGCACCGTTCCCGGTCGCCGGCGGCCACGCCATGGGCCGCCTGCAACTGCGCGCCGATCAGCTGCCCGGCATGGACACCCAGACCGCGGTGCTCGCGCGCGGGCGCATGGTGCGCGACGCCTTGCGCCAACACCAGGGCATCTCCGGCGTGCTCGACAGCCTCAGCCAGACCTTGCCGACCCAGGTCCGGCCCTTGTTCGTCATGCTCAGCCCATCCGAGGCCGAGCTGATCAACTGGGAAATGCTGTGCGACAGCAACGAACAGTTCGTGGCCCTCGACCCGCGCTGGCCGATCGCCCGCATCATCGATCCGATCAACGCGCCGAGCCGGCTGCCCGGCGAGCTGACCACGCCGGTGCGCTTGATGGCGGTGATCTCCGCGCTCGGCATCGGCGACCAGCGCAAGGAATGGGAACTGTTGCGCGATGCGGTGTTGGCCGCGCGCCGGGACGGCCTGCCGGTGCTGCTGAAGCTGCTGGTCGGCGACTCCGACCTGCACACGCGCATCCGCCAGGACATCCAGCAGGACCCGGCCGGCCTGGCCGACATCGAGGTGGCGGCGATCGACGAAACCGCGGCACGGCTGACCCAGCGCATTCGCCAGTGGTCGCCGAACATCCTGCATTTCTTCTGCCACGGCCACGCCGGCAGCGCCGGGCAATGGCTGGAGCTGGCCACCGCCAACGACCACGTGCAGTTCGCCGCGCACAACCCCGACGTCGTCGCCGGCTCGATCAACCTGCAGTCGCAGGACCTGGTGACCCTGGGCGCATCGCTCGGCAATCCCTGGCTGATGGTGCTGAACTGCTGCTCCAGCGGGCAAGGCGGCATCGGTCTGCAATCGATGGCCAACCAGGTGGTGTCGGCCGGCTTTCCGGCGGTGGTCGCGATGATGGAACCGGTCGACGCCAAGGACGCCTACGAATTCACCCGCGCCTTCTATCCCGAAGCGCTGGCCGCGCTGTTGCGCGCGCGCGACGAACTCAAGCAGCGCGCCAGCACCACCCTGGAATGGACGCCGATCATGTACCACGCGCGCAGCGCCATCTCGCAACTCGGCAACCGCGACGCCCAGGCCTCGCCGGAGTGGTCGTTGCCGGTGCTGTACGTGCGCGGCGTCGAAGCGCAGGTCTTCATCCGCCCGCTCGGTTTCACCCCGGCCGAGTCGGACGAGTTCCGCATCCGCGCCGAAACCGCAGCCTGGTGGCTGCGCACCGCCGGCCAGCAACTGAGCGCGGCCGAACGCATCGAAGCGCTGGAGCGCGGCCTGGCCAACGTGCCGCGCGCCCTGTGGCCCTCCGCCGACGGCAGCTTCGATCATGTCGACGGACAATGAGCCGTTGCTCAGCAACGCCTGGTGCGGCGACGCCGCCGCCAGCGGCGCCTGTTCCGAACAATCGACGGCCTGGGCCCTGCGCGGCGCGTTGTCGATCCAGCGCAACCTCAGCGGCGCGGCACCGGCGCTCGACCTGGCGCAATGGCAGGACCCGCGGGTGGGCTGGGGCGTGGTCCTGCCCGACCGCGACGGCTTCAGCGATGCCGACAAGGCGGTCGCCGCCGATGCGCCGGCGGCGATCCGCAAGCTGATCGCCGCGCGCGGCAACGCGCCGGTGTTCCGCTATCGCCCCGAGATCGCCCAGGATGGCCGCCTGCAACGCTATTACCCGCACCGCGGGCCGGCCAGCCTGCGCCTGTCCGGCACCCGCGGCACGCTCGTCGACACCGCGGTGCCGCGCTATCTGTTGATCGTCGGTTCGCCCGAGCAGATCCCCTGGCGCTTCCAGTACCGCTTGCAGACCGATGCCTTCGTCGGCCGCCTCGACCTCGACGAGCCCGGCCTGGAGCGTTATGTCGATGCGCTGCTCAACGATTGGCCGGGACAGCAGCGCGACGTCGATGCGCCGCTGCTGTGGGCGGTGGACCACGGCCATCCCGACATCACCTTCCTGATGCGCAAGACCATCGCCGAAACCCTGTTCAAGGCCTTGGTCGCCGGCGGCTTCACGCCGTCGCTGCTGACCGACGCGCAGGCCCGGCTGGAGGACTTCTACGCCGGCCTGAAGCGATGCCAGCCCGCCTTCGTGCTCAGCTCCAGCCACGGCGCCACGTTTCCGCTCCACGACGCGGTGCAACTCAAGGCGCAACTGGGCACGATGCTCGACACCGAGCATGCCGTACTCGACATCGGCGCCTTGTTGCGGGCCTGGAACCCGGCCGGCGCGATCTGGTATGCGCACGCCTGTTGTTCGGCCGGCGCCGACCGGCCCTCGACCTTCCACGGCCTGGTCGACGAACAATCCAGCCTCGGCCGGATGTTGGCGGCGGTGGCCGGAATCGGCCCGTGCACGGCGCCGGTGCCGCGCGCTCTGCTCGGCGGCGAACGCCCCTTGGCGGCCTTCGTCGGCCATGTCGAGCCGACTTTCGACTGGACCCTGCGCGATCCCGACACCGGCCAGCGCATGACCGACGCGCTGATCGTCGACACCTTGTACACCGCCCTGCATTCGGCGGCGCGGCCGCCGATCGGCCTGGCCATGGACGGCTATTACGATGCGGTCGCCGGCCTGCTGCTGGACCACCTCGACGCCATCGAGGCGTTCAACGAGCACGAGCTCGGCGCCGAAGCGCGCGCGCGCAAGGCCAAGTTGCTGGCGATGGATCGGCTGGCGATGGTGGTGCTGGGCGACCCGACGGTGCGCTTGCCGAACTGAGGCGCTGCGCTTTCGGCAGTGTCTCGGTCATTCCTTCGCAGCGGGCTCGGCGGCGCGGCGCGCATCGCCGAGCGTGGCATAGGCTTTGCCGTCGCTCGACGTCCACCCGCTCAGCGACAGCGCATCCGGCAAGGCCTGCGTCGGCGTTTGCACGCCGATGATCGCGGTGAAGCCCGAGCCGATCGGGGCCAACTCGGCCAAGCGCGCGGCGCGGTCCTCGGCGGTGCTGAAGACGAAGGGCTGCTCGCAGCGCCCGGCCTTGGCTTCGGCGTCGCTGCACTCGCCGGCCTGCGGCGCAGCTTCGGGGGGCGCTTCGGCGCCGGTGGTGGCGGTTTTGACGAGATCGATGCGATAACGCCCCTCGCCCTGCGCCTTGACCTGGACCCGATACTTCTCCACCCCATAGGCCCAGCTGTTCTCGCCGACGGCATCGACGTCGTGCCCGGGCAAGGGCAGTTCGAAATTTTCGCCGAGCAGCAGGCCGAGCCACATCACCGGGGTGCTGGCGAGCAAGGCGCCGAGTTCGGCGGCGCTGGCCGCCGCTTGCGACTCGTCATTGGTTTTCGAGAAATGGCGGCCGTTGCGCAACACGATCGACTCGAACTGCAGACGGCCGCGTTGCACCGAAGCCCGGCTTTCGTTGTCGGCGTAACGCTGCCACTGGCCGCGATAGGCCTCGTCCGGCGGCGAGTTCGAGCTCAGCTCGACCGAAGCGAGGCACTGCGCCAACTGCAACAGGCGCCGGCAATCGGTCTGCGGCTGCGTCGGCGACGCCTGCACGGCGGCGAGAACCTCGGCGGCGCCGCTGCGCAACGGCGCGAGCGCCAGCAGCCCGGCGAGGACGGTGATACGAATGGCACTCATGCGGTCGATCCCTGACACGGCCGTCGGCTGGAGCGCGATTGTGCTGCGTCGCCGCATGATTTTCCAGCGGCCACGCTACCCCGGGTCCGCGGCGGCAACGACCTCGCGATGCCAGCCCGTCGCCCAATACATACCGTTCGTTACGCGCCGCGTCACCCCCGGTCGGAACTTCGCATGGATTGCACAGTGCGCGGCCGATCCTCAGGCCTCGGGAAGACCATCGCGCCCGCCCTTCACGGTCGCTACTCATGTCTGAACGCTGGACTCGAAAGCAAGTCGCCTCGGCGATCGTCGCGACCGTCCTGATCACCACCTTGCTCGGTTGGCTGGCGGTGAATCTGGCCGGTCCGGAAAAGCGCCTGCAGCGCATGCCCGAGCACCGCTACGCCGTGACCGACCCGCAGTTCCGCCAGGAAATGGGGGTGATGCTGGGTCCGGCCCTGTTGCCCGGCAACCACGTGGTCGATCTGCACAACGGCGACGAGATCTTTCCGGCGATGCTGCAGTCGATCGCCTCGGCGCGGCGCACCATCACCTTCGAGACCTACATCTATTGGTCCGGCGAGATAGGCCAGCGCTTCAGCGACGCACTGTCGGAACGCGCCCGGGCCGGCGTGCGTGTGCACCTCACCATCGACTGGCTCGGCAGCGCCAAGATGGACCCGGCATTGCTGGAACAGATGCAGCAGGCCGGCGTGCGCATCCAACGCTATCGACCGATCGCCTGGCATAGCCTGGACCGGATCAACAATCGCACCCATCGCAAGATCCTGGTGGTCGACGGCGCGACCGCATTCACCGGCGGCGTGGGCGTGGCCGATCAATGGCTGGGCCATGCGCAAGACCCCGAGCATTGGCGCGAAAGCCATTTCAAGGTCGAGGGGCCGGTCGCGGCGCAGATGCAGGCGGCCTTCAGCGACAACTGGATCAAGACCACCGGCCAGGTGTTGAACGGTGCGGCGTATTACCCGACGCTGCGTCCGGCCGGCCAAATGGACGCACAGATGTTTCTCAGCTCGCCGGCCGGCGGCAGCGACAGCATGCACCTGATGTACCTCATGGCGATCGCGGCGTCTTCGCGTTCGATCGACCTGGCCGCGGCCTATTTCGTCCCCGACGACCTGATCGCCCGGGCGCTGTTGGCGGCGCGCAAGCGCGGCGTGCGCATCCGCATCCTGGTGCCGGGAAAACATACCGACTCCGATGCCGTCCGCCTGGCCTCGAAAGCCGGCTGGGAACCGCTGCTTCGGGCCGGCATCGAGTTCCACGAATACCAACCGACGATGATGCACGTCAAATTGCTGATCGTGGACCGGCACCTGGTGTCGGTGGGATCGACCAACTTCGACATCCGCTCGTTCCGGCTCAACGACGAAGCCAGCCTCAACGTCTACGACGCGGGATTCGCCGAGCGCATGACCCGCGTGTTCGAAACCGACCTCGCCCAGGCCGCGCCGTACACGCTGCAACATTGGCAGCAACGTCCGTGGACCGAGCGCTTCGCCGAGAAATTCATCCTGCCGCTGAAGAGCCAACTGTGACCGGCGCACGGCTGCACAAGAATCGATGAGGCAAGGCGCGACGGCCGGATGAATCCGCCGCGTGCCACGCGGCCTTAACTTTCCCGGGTGCAGGATCGGGTGTCGCCGACGCATCGGCAGCCCTTTCCTTCAGGAGCAGCTTCATGGCCAGGCGGAGTCAACATCCAAGTGCATCACCCCACCGCAAGCACGTCCTCAATAGAGAAGTTCACCGGCCGCCTGTAAAGCTTCTCCAGAAACACCTCCGCCGGCATACGGATGTCCAGGCTTACCCGC